>JANQLF010000038.1 GCA_028280785.1 Planctomycetota bacterium | reverse complement strand
CTGCGCGCTGTTCAGGCGTGCCGCGGCTCCCTAATTCACCGCGTGTAGCGTCAACTAAGACAACCGTAGCGCCAAGTTGTGTATGCGCTGCAATAGTTGCGCCGCAATGTATTTCTGCGTCATCTGGATGGGGGGCAAAAATGAGTAAATCACAGTTCATGAGACGCATAATAATTGGTGAAAAATGCACCGGTACAAGGCCCATTTATAGGCTTTAAATTAAAGGTTTTTATACCTAAAGAAGCTTGCTCATTAGACAACATCGTTACACTTTTTCGATCGTATAAAATAGGCCAAAACGAAGGTATTACAGGTATATGAGCGAAGATAATCCAAGCCATTTTTCAGCACGCGACCTCCTCATCGAAGAGGAAATGAAAGAGTCCTATTTAACCTACGCGATGAGCGTGCTGATCGATCGGGCGCTCCCTGATATTCGTGATGGCCTGAAACCTGTGCATCGTCGTATTCTGTATTCGATGCGTGATTTGAGCCTCAACCCAGGTTCTAAGTATCAAAAATCAGCAAAAATTGTTGGTCAATGTATTGGTAACTATCATCCACATGGTGATAGCGCAGTTTACGACGCGATGGTGCGCATGGCACAGGATTTTTCGCTGCGCTATGAGCTCGTTGACGGCCAAGGTAATTTTGGCTCCTTAGACGGCGATTCTGCGGCTGCTTATCGTTATACCGAAGCACGTATGACCCGCGTTGCAGCGGAAATGTTGGAAGACATTCAGTACGACACCGTTGATCATCGTCCAAATTTCGACGGATCACGTAGTGAGCCTACCGTATTACCAGCACGCTTACCAAATTTATTAGTCAATGGATCCTCAGGAATCGCTGTTGGTATGGCAACCAATATGCCACCGCACAATTTAGGTGAGGTCTGCAGTGCGGCGATTCATTTAATTGAAAATCCAGATGCGACTGTCAGCGATTTAATGAATTACATTAAAGCTCCCGATTTTCCAACGGGAGGCTCCATATGTGGTACCTTAGGCGTGAAACAGGCCTATGAGACTGGTCGTGGCCGCTGTGTTATGCGTGCGAAAATCATTGAAGAGGAAGTGCGCGGTAAGACCTGTTTAGTGGTTACCGAAGTTCCTTATGGCATCAAAGTCGAGACCATTAAGGACTCGATTAAAAAAGCTTATAAAGATGATAAAATTCCAGGCCTTGCTGATATCAGTGGTGGAACAACCAAAGAAGGTGTGCGTTTGGTTATTGAACTCAAACGCGGCGAAGAACCTGATTTAATTCTTAATCAATTATATAAGCACACGAACCTGCAATATAATTTTGGCATTAATATGGTTGCCTTGGATGGTGGTCGTCCACGTACTGTCAACTTAAAGCGTTTGTTGCAGGCATGGGTAGAGCATCGCATTGAAGTCATTATTCGTCGTACGCGCTTTTTATTGGCGCGCGATGAGGCGCGTTTGCATATCGTGCAAGGCCTACTTAAAGCGATTGATATCATTGATGAAATCATTGCCTTAATTCGTGCGTCAGCGAGTGCCGACGAAGCCAAAGAGCAATTGATGAGTCGTTATGATTTCAGCGATCGTCAAGCACAGGCAATTCTAGACATGCAGTTACGTCGCCTGACTGGCTTGGAACGCAATAAATTATTAGATGAACAAACCGAGCTTGAGGCGCGTATTGCCGACTACCGTGATATTTTAGCTAACGAGTCGCGCCAATATGGTATAATCAAAGAAGACTTACAGGGCATTCTCGATAAGTTTGGTGATGAGCGTCGCAGTATCATTGGCGACGAAGTTGGTGATATAAACATGGAAGACCTCATCGAGGATGAGGAATGTGTGGTTACTATTACTAATTCCGGATACATTAAACGTCTACCGACTGACACCTATAAAACCCAGCGCCGTGGCGGTAAGGGTGTTATTGGTGGCAAGTTGAAAAATGACGAAGATTTTGTGGCACAGATGTATCTCGCTACTACGCATCAGTATTTATTATTTTTCACCAATCATGGTAAAGTGTACTGGCTGAAAGTTTATGACATTCCTCAATTATCACGGACCAGTCGTGGACGTGCGTTGCCGAATGTATTAAGTCTGTCCGATGGTGAAGAAATTAGTGCGACAATTCCAGTGCGTGAATTTGCTGAGGATCAATTTTTATTCTTGGCCACAAAATTAGGTAAAGTGAAGAAGACTCAATTATCGGCCTTCTCTCGTCCACGTGCCGGAGGAATTAAGGCTATTAAATTAAATGACGGCGATGGCCTGGTTGGTGCAATTATTACTTCGGGTAATGATGAGATATTATTAGCCAGTAATGATGGTCTTGCTTGCCGTTTCCATGAGAGTGATTGTCGTCCGATGGGTCGTGATACCGCGGGTGTTTCTGGCATTACCCTCAATGATGGTGCGAATGTGGTGAGTTTAATCGTGCTCGAAGAAGGTAGCAATGTTTTAACCGTCTGTGAAAAGGGCTATGGTAAGCGTACGGATATTGACGATTACCGCTTAACGAAACGTGGCGGTAAAGGTGTTATTAATATAGTGTGCTCTGATCGAAATGGTCAGGTGATTGCTAGCCGTGCGGTTAAAGACGGCCAAGAAATTCTACTCATCAGTCGTGGTGGAATGGTAGTTAAG
Organism: Planctomycetota bacterium; assembly: GCA_028280785.1. Taxonomy (GTDB): domain Bacteria; phylum Planctomycetota; class UBA11346; order UBA11346; family UBA11346; genus JANQLF01. The sequence goes on along the minus strand of JANQLF010000038.1, from coordinate 15,580 downwards.
GTTCCAGTTGAGGATGTTGGTACCTATGGTCGTTCCACACAGGGCGTTCGCATTATTGGGTTAAATGATGATGATGCCTTGGTTGGTATTGCTCGTTGTGATACCGATGACGACGAAGAGAGCGGCGGCGCTGAACCAAAGGCTGAAGATAAATAAAATGTCCAAAGAGCTCAGCCATTTAGACGGTGATGGAAACCCGCATATGGTTGACGTTGGTGATAAGTCAGTGACGAAGCGCAGTGCTACTGCTGCATCTGCCGTTACCTTACCTGATGCATGTCTGGCTGTCTTTACCGATAACGATGGCGAAACTAAAAAAGGCAATGTTTTACAGGTTGCGCGCCTGGCTGGTATCATGGCAGCCAAAGAATGTCCGCGTTTAATTCCGCTCTGCCATCCCTTGCAGCTCAATAAAATCGACATCGCTATCGAGCGTCAAGAAAATGTTATCAACATTGAGGCGACAGTTAATTGTGAAGGCAAAACGGGCGTTGAAATGGAGGCGCTCACTGCGGCGAGTGTCACGGCGTTAACGATTTACGACATGCTTAAAGCATTAAGTCATGACATGCAGATTGGCCCAACAAAATTATTGAAAAAATCCGGTGGTAAATCGGGTGATATTGATTTAAGTTAATATGCCTCCAAAGCGGATTTGGATACCAGCTTTATGCACCATTATTCTTGGTGTATTGATTTGGTATATGTACCGCCAGACACCCAATATTACTAATCACAACAGTGTGCCAGTTGGTTCTAGTAGTTTTGTAGAGAATTGTTTAGGGTGGTTAGACAGGCACCAAAGTAACGATGGTCGTTGGAGTGTTGGACATTATCAATTTTATTGTCCTAAGAAAGATTTAAAACAAGGTAGTAGTTTTGGTAATGATATTGCTTATACGAGCTTGGGATTGTTATGCTTCCTTGGTGCGGGTTACGATCATAAGACACCTTGCAAATATAAAGAAGGAATCGAGAAGGCAGTTTATTGGATCGTAAGTCAGCAGGGAAGTAGTGGTTATTTCGCAGATAATCATGTAATTCAAGCTTTAGCTGTCGTGTCACTATGTGAAGCTTATGCAATGACCTTGGATGCGAATTTAAAAAAACCTGCACAACTTGGTTTAAATAATTTATTGAATCGCATGACTGTCTATCAGAGTCCCATATCAAATTCAGATAATCATGGCTGGAAAACTGATGATAAAATTGATTTTTCTGTAAACACGTGGTGTATTATAGCGATGAAGGCCGCTAAGTCAGGTGGCTTGGACATGGATAATCAGTGGGAAATGATCAAGCAGTCCTATAGTACTTCGTGGTCTGAGCAAAACCTTGAGTCGAATAGCGCGGTGAAGGCTGAGTCGTCATTTGCTGCGATGATTGATACCCGTGACAGAGTCTATATTGGGAATGATCAATCATCTGCTGTGTTGGCTTTTGTATTTTTAGGGAAACGGCCCGGAGATAAAGTTTTGGATTCATTGATGCCTGAGCTTATTCGTAGTTATGAGTTTGGATTTAATCAATTTACACCACAACAACTGTGGTTTACGACTTTATCTGCATTTCAATATGGCGGAAAATATTGGACTGTTTTTGATAAGCAACGAGAGGTAATATTACAATTTCAGGAATTATCTATTGGAACATGTAATTACGGAAGCGTTGATCCATCTCGATTAAGTTGCGAAAGTCGATTTGAGGCGACTGTTTTTTCATGTTTAACATTCGAGACTTATTATCGTCGTGCACGAGTTATGAAACGGCCTTAAACCTGTTGTTGTCGATAACGTTTTGGTGACATTTTATAGGTCTTTTTAAAATTGCGCGAAAAATGGTAGGGGTCTTCATAGCCTACGCGTAGAGCAATATTCTTAATCGAATCTTCGGAGCTGACGAGGAGAATGCAGGCTTTGTTCATTTTAAGTCTTAAGATATAATCATGGGGTGTTGTTTCTCCGTGCTGCTTAAAGATGCGAGTGAGATGACGCATGGTAATTTTACACTCTTCCGCAACCTCACTGGCACTAGAGATCCACGAAAAGTTTTCTTCAATAAAACGTTTGCATTCTAAAAAAGTATCAAGGGATTGTGAGGCATCGTGGGTGCGTGGTACCTGTTCGGCGAGTTCTAATAATAATAAGCGTAGATAATGGTTGCACAGATCATTGGTATCAGCTGAGGTGGCCAAGCCTTTGCGGATTATCGATTGCATCAAGAAATCGATGTCGCTTAAATTTGAAATTTCGACGACACCTTTTTCGGCTAAAGTACTGCGCTGAAATAATTCTTCAGCATGCTCGCCAGTAAAGGCGATAAACAAATGCTCCATAGGAGCATGCTTGTCAGCACGGTAATGATGTTGGCTGTCTGGGCCGAAACCGCCGATGTGATTTTTTTTAAGCAGATGTTCTTGCCCGTTTATCTCTAAATGGCAGCGACCTTTAGTTGGATATTCAATGATGTAGTAGGGGTAATGATCGCGCTTAATCTCGAAATCAGGGGCACAACGTTCAAAGCCACCCCAGACAATGCTGAGGTCCGTTTTTGTTGTATACTCACTGTCGACATAAAAGAGCTGTTCCTCAAGAACGTTACCTTCTGAGGCTTCTAGATAGGCTTTGCTGAGCTGTTTGAGTTTGAGATCGGCCAAATGATGTCCTTATTATCCATCATTATGTCTTCAGTATCCATTTCAAGCAAGCCCTTTTGTGTTATGGTGGCCGGTCTATGGATAAAAAAGTATTGTACTTAGGCGACACCTCACTGGCTACAGCTGCAGCTTATTTGGCTGGTGTCATGAGCTTTCACGGCATTGAGTTTGATTACGTCGATTCAGACACGGTCTTCGATGATGCCTTACTCGAGAACGACTACGCCGTGGTCATTATCAGTGATTATGCCTCAAAGCAGTTTTCAGCAGAACAACAGGCCGCGCTTATCGAGCAGGTGCGCAATAAAGGTTTGGGCTTGTGGATGATTGGCGGTTGGGAAACCAACGTTGGTCTAGGTGGTGATTATCATGAATCGCTGCTAGCTGATATTTTACCAATACAATTAAAAAACTCAGACGACCGTATTAACAGTTATGCGCCTTGTATGATTAAATGGGAAGCTGAACATGCTATAATAGAAGGATTGCCGTTTAAATCGCATGCGCCCGCGATTAATGGCTACAATCAATTCACCGCAAAGTTGGAAGCACAAACCTTGTTGTCAGTTAAGCGTTACGCCGCTGCTTTAGAAAATGATTTTACATTTTCTGAGGTGAGCACTGATCCATTATTAGTTGTCGATACAGTTGGCGGTGGTCGAGTAGCTAGTTATGCAGGTGATGTAGCACCCCACTGGGCTGGTGGTTTTGTCGATTGGGGTGATGAACGACATGCCTTGCAGGCGGAAGGCGCCAGTGATGTCGAAATCGGCAACTGGTACATTCAATTTTTTGGTAACATCATTAAATGGCTCGCTCAAGAGCTGTAATAAAAGGAATCATTTATGCTTCAAGGAAATGCAATTATTGGTCAGTCAGGTGGTCCGACCTCCGTCATTAATTCATCGATGATTGGTGTGGTACAGGCAGCATTGAAAGCTGACTTCATTGAAAATATGTACGGCATGCGCTACGGCATCGAAGGTTTTCTTGAGGAAAACATAGTCGATTTTGATGAAGAAGATCCACAAGTGCTTGAAGATTTACGCTCAACGCCGTCAAGCGCACTTGGTTCGTGTCGTTTAAAATTACAAGATGATCATTTACCGCAGGTGCTTGAATTATTAAAGAAATATAACATTCGTTATATGTTTTTGATCGGTGGTAATGACAGCATGGATACCATCCATCGTGTTGAAGCGTATGCTAAAGAGCACGGTTATGAAATGCACGGTATTGGTGTTGCTAAAACCGTAGATAACGATTTATTCGGTACCGATCATACACCTGGCTTTGCTAGCGCTGCGCGCTACATGGCGCTTTCTGTTCAGCACGCTGGTATTTTAGCCAGAGACATGAAAAAAGTTGACCAATATGTTATCTTTCAATGCATCGGTCGTGAGGCCGGATGGTTAGTTGGCGCAACGGCTGCTGGCAAACGTAGCGAAGAGGAAGCCCCGCATTTAATGTGCTTCCCTGAGCGCGCCTTTGATAAAGATAAATTCTTAGCCGATTTTAAAGCTTGTTATGATAAATATGGATTCGTATCGATCGTTTGCGGTGAGGGTATTACCTTCGCAGATGGTCGTCCGGTTTCTGCTTCAGAAACGGCGGATAAATTTGGTAACACTGAATTCGGTGCGATGGGTGGAACCAGCGCAGCCATGGCTTTGCATAAAATGATCGCTGATGAGTTCGATTTCCGTGGTGAATTCCAAGTAACGGAATCATTGCCGATGTGTGCAGCCGATCGTGCAAGTCAGCAAGACTTGGACGAAGCCTATAACTGCGGTGCAAAAGCCGTTGAATTAGCAGCTGCAGGCGAGACCGGTGTCATGGTTGCTATGCAACGTGGCGCAGGTTCTGAATACGTTTGCGAATATGTGACGGCACCACTCAGTGAAGTTGCTGTTAATGCAAAACCGATGCCGGATGAATATATCAATGCCGAAGGTAATTTTGTGACCGAAGCATTTCTGGATTATCTCAAACCATTAGTTGGCGACATGCCACACTATGCCAAATTAAGCGATGCACGTGTTGCCGTGCCAGCAAACTAATAAAGGAATTAAATATGAAATTATCAGAAGAAAAATACAGCCAATTCGAACTTGTAAAAGAAATGATGGACACACCGGAAATCATTCGCAATTTTCACGTTGCTAACACTGATTCCGTTGTCGCAGCGATTAAGGCAAGCGGTAAATTGTTATTAACCGGTGAAGGTTCTAGTCGCATCTTTCCTGCAAAAAATGCAATCTGTTCTGCTTTGGCAACAGGTGGCGACTTAAAAATTATTACCGAAGGTGCGCGCCAAGCAGCAGATTATAAATTAGATGATTACGCGGTGTTTGCTGCTTCTAACAGTGGTTCAACTAAAGAAGCGATTGCCTTGTTAGACGCACTTAAAAAAGCTGGCCACTCAAACATTTTCGGTTTAACCGCGCGCGACAACACCACCTTGTCAGAATACGCCGAGCAAACGTTTGTCCTGAATTGCGGTTGGGAACAAGCGGTTGCGGCAACCAAGTCTGTTGCAGAACAAGCCTTGGTTTACCAAGAAATATTGGCTCAAGTTGAAGGTAATTCGTTACAAGCTCAGCTAGGTGGCTTGGCCGACGCTGTTGAAACTGCTTTAACGCAAGACATTGATGCCAATATTACTGATGCGATTGCTAATGCAGGTACGATTTACTTTGCTGGCAAAAACAATGGTGTTGCTGAAGAATTAACGCTGAAGACTAATGAAATAACCCGTAAAAAATCTGACTACCTTGAAGGCACCTATTGTGTACATGGTATCGAAGAAGTGATGAGCGCTGATGATGTCATCATAGTTATCGATCCTTTTGAAGCTGAGCTCGAGAAGATTAAAGAAACCCTTGCTGATGGCGTTGGCGCAACCGTGGTAACTGTATCCACGAAAGAAACGATTTTCCCAAGCATCATCGTGTCTGACCAAGGTGCCCTGCAGAATTACGTTTACCTTGCAGCCGGTTGGAACATTTTAATCGAAGCCGGCATTAAACTCGGTGTTAACTTAGATAAAGCCGAGCGTGCCAGAAAAGTTGGCAACGAATTCGTCGCTCAATGAGTGGTGGGTCTAATTAATAAGAAGAATGAGGCGGTCAATCTTGGGCTGCCTTATTCTTTATTAATATTTTTTGTTTAACGATTGCGCTAGAGAGAATCCAATACTTTCTTAGTTTCCTCTATTGCCCGTTTGCTAATTTTTAATTTGTTTTTCTCACAGAGGTCAACGAGATCTAAGTAACGTTCTGCTAATATGGCGTAGTGTTTACGCAGTATTTCAAGCTCTTGTTGTAGAGAGCCGTAGTCGTCATCAAAGTTTTCGCTCGCTCGTGCTTTCCAGGGTGGTGTCCCACCGTTGCGAATCCAATCGGCCGAAACATCGAGTTGCTGTGCAATTGCTTCTAGGTGTGGATAAGTTGTTGATTCTTTGTTGAGTGCTTTGGTAATAGCGGATGGATCTACGTTAATGGTGTTAGCAACTTTTCTTAGAGAAAGTCCCTTGCGCTTAAGCGCTTCTTCGACACGTGACTTCATCGTATCCATAACGTAACCTTAATCTATTCATATACTTAAATCAAAACCATATATTAACTTGATAAAGACATCAATATAACATCATAAGTACATTAATAGATCATTATAATAATCTTTGGGGCAGGCTTAGCTGGTGGAGGGAGCATGAAGTCTCTCTTGATATCAATAGTAATTTTTAGTGTTTTCGGATTGTGCTGTGGGTGGTTTTATTTGTGCTCATGTGTTATGGGTTTATTGGGCTTTAAGGGCCTGCCATTAATAATTGCAGTGGTTTGTGGATCTATGTTGCTCGTGGTTTTGCTGGCATATTTTATGGTGATGATATTGGATCAGAAATCTTAATTAAATCTGATATAGTGATGAGTGCTTATAATAAAGGATGCCATTTGCGGTCATCGAGTTCATGCTGAGGTCAAATACACATACTACATAGTGAGTGTCTGTGCGTTTTGTTGGCACGCGGAGAGTTCTCGAACTGGCCTTCGCCGAAGATGGTCTGGCATATAATCATGCCAGAATTTTTGAAAGTCGTCAGGCGCGTCAAAAATAGGAAGGTCTCGATGCGGCTTGCACGGTCGAGCCGCATCAAGAACCGTGCAAAGGAGCGGGGTGAATTGGGTATCGCGAAAGCGATAGAAGAGCATGAGCATGTTTTTCTATACCCTTGTGGTGCTTCGGCCCAAGAATAGGCCACTTTATGTGGCCGTGGATGAGCCGGGGCTTCGCTCCAAACAAAAAACCCGAGAGATGTGTGGTCCCTCGGGTTTTGAATGTGTGCCAGGAGCTACCTGGCGTAAAAGCCTACGTCGGTGTGGACGACTGCGGCTAATAGTGCTGCCCTTGCCCGGCCAAATATAGGGAGTCGAGCTTTATTTGCTGGCAAAACTGTATATAAGCCCACTTTAGTGTATCATACAGTGTGTCAAGAGAGTGCTTTATAGGACTTGGAAATTGGAGTAAGTCCTCCTCAGAAGTGCTTAGTTTCTGCTTAATTCTTTAACATCTTGCGCTTTGGATAAGGGGGCTAGTGTCTCTCGCCGTCCTCGCCCCAGGAGCAATTTTATGAATCATCAAGAGCTCTGTCAGGCTGCTGCCTATGCCCTCGATGCGGTTTCGCTCGAAACGAGTCCAAGTATCCTGGTCGGCTTTGACGGTTTCCTTGATAATATCATAGACATCGTTGATAAGCGTCACTCGAATACGGAGTATGATCGTATTGGTACCATTGCCGAGTACGGTGCGCGAATCAGCGCAGTTGCAGGCAAAAGTGGTAATCTCGAGCGGGTCTTAAAGAAGCAGAAGCTCGGTGGTAACGGACCGATTATGGCCAATGCCCTACTTGGCCACCAAATTGATTTAACCTATATTGGCATTTTGGGCGCAGGTCACATAGAACCGATTTTTCATCAAATGACCGATCGCAGTAAGAAGGTGATTAACCTTGGGCATCCATGCACTACCGATGCTTATGAATTTGATGATGGCAAAATTATGATGACCTTGTCGCAGCCATTAGAGGGCGTGAGTTATCAGTCGCTCATTGAGCATGTTGGCATCGATGGATTAAAAGAGGCATTCTCGGGTTTGGACGGTATGGCGATGGTGAATTGGACCATGACCATCGAGATGACGGATATCTGGAAACGCTTGGCCACTGATATTTTGCCCGGCCTTTATGATGAGCATACCAAGCCATGGTGCTTTGTTGATTTTTGTGATCCGGCGAAACGAACTTCAGAGGATTTACTCGAGGCGATTGAAGCATTACAGATGCTCGATGAACATGTTAACGTTGTGCTTGGTATGAATGAAGAAGAAGGTCGACAAATATTAGAAGTGCTCGGTGGTACATGGAATGAAGACTTAGCCGAGCTTGAGCGTGCTGAATATTGTGCCGCGGAAGTAAGAAATTTATCTAAGTTGTCTCATGTTGTGACGCATTTTGTTAAAGTAGCGGCTATGGCCACGCCTGATGAAACAGTTGCAGCGAATGGTTTCTTTACACCGAAGCCTGCGCTCACAACTGGAGCGGGTGATAACTTTAATGCAGGTTGTTTTACAGCCATGATTTATGGTTTATCTCCGATTACGTGTATAATGTTAGGCACTGCAACGAGTGGTTTTTATGTGCGCAACGCACATTCGCCAAGCCGATCAGAATTAATTGACTTTTTGCGTAATTGGTCTGACGATTAAGTAATTTAATTGACAGTGTGTTCTATTTTGCTTGCCAAAATGACAATAATTTTGCTGCCGATATCTCAAGTAAATTGAATTGCAACCGTTTCTTTGCCAGATTTAAACGGCGATGCACATTGTCTGAACCGCATGAGCAGTGATGGCTGAAACCTGCTTTACTGCGGCTTGAGTTGCCACTTTCTAGTGTATGTTGGTTCTCCCCCTGCGGAAAATGGCGTGTATTTTTCCAGGTTTTTGTCGGCGTTTTCCACAATTTGCAAAATTTGTGAGAGTAAGGATTAAGCCTGTGGCCATTGATGTAACAACTGTTGAAAGAGCATGGCCACGCATATTAGATCAATTAGAAAATCCCGAAATAGAACGCGCAGTTAAAACATGGTTGCGTTCACCAAAGGTTCGACCTCTTCATGTGAGTGATGAGACGTTATTAATAGAGTGTCCGACTGTTTTATACGTCCAGCAAATTAATAAGCGACTCGCGGAGTTATTAATTCCTGTTGTCAGCAATGTTTTAGGTGAACCTATTACAAAAATTGATTGCAGAGTTTCGCGCCGATCGTTTCGTGAGCATCGTGAACAGGTGCAACGTCATGCTGTACCTGCACAAGAGCGCGTACATCAAGAGCGAAAATTAACACCAATTAAAAATTCTTGGGGTTCGCATTTTAAGCAACTACAAGATTTTGTGGTTGGCAGCTGTAATCGTCTCGCCTATGACGCGATATCTCGAATTATTGATGCGCCTGATAATAAAGTGAATCCATTATTCATACATGCATCATCTGGTCTTGGTAAGACGCATTTAGTGCAGGGCTTGGCATTGGCATTTCGTGATCGTTATCCGTCCTACAAGGTCCAATACCTACGTTGTGAACAATTTACCAACGACTATATCGCCGCATGTACCAGTCGTGAAGGTCTTCAGGCTTTTCGCGTAAAGATGCGCCATGTTGACTTACTCCTGCTTGATGACTTGCACTTTTTGAGTCGTGGGACCATGGAGAAGACCAAACGCGAGCTCTTCGATACCTTCAATGAATTAGCGGATAAGGGTAAGAAGGTTGTCATCACCTCTGATGCTGCGCCAGTCGATATCAAATATTTAGAGAGCTCCTTCATCCAGCGCTTCATAGGTGGTCTGGTGGTGCCATTAGATCGTCCAGATCTGCAACTGCGCCGCGAAATCGTCCGTAGCAAGGCCAGTAGCCAAGGTGTTGTGCTCAATGATGAGGTCATTGATTACATTGCTGACAATATCACCGAGAATGTTCGCGAGCTTGAGGGGGCGGTGAATAAGATCACTGCCTGTGCCCATAGTTTCGATCGTAAGATTGATATGACCCTCATACGCCAAGCCTTGGCCGACGTCGTTGGTCGTGACGGAGAAGAGCCTCAGTTGCGGGTTATTCTCCGCGCCGTGGCTGACTATTTCGATCTAAGTGTAGAGGATATAATGGGTAAGGGGCGTGCGGAGCCTCGTCCACTGGCTCGTCATATCGCAATGTATGTATACAAAATGAGCGGTTCTGAGACCTATGCTTCGGTCGGTAACGTCTTTGGCGGCAAAAATCACAATTCGGTGACCTATGCTTGCCAGAAAGTGGTCGAACGACGCAGTGTTGACCCTGATTTAGACCGCTTTGTCAGTGACCTGTTGATGCGCGTAAAGCGTCACTGATTCCCCATTGATTATGGCAGCGCTGACTTGCGTTCCACCTAAAGGGTATCTAGCATAAGACCCGACCAGCAGTGGCTTTGTTGCTATGCTGTAAACTTTCATGGCTTATCAGATAGGAGAAGCCGTGCTTCGATTTGCTCTACTCGCATCTTTATGTTTGACCCTTCCGTTTCTGTCAGCCGTGGAGGGAATGAATTCTAAAACACTGAGTGAACTGAAAGAAGTTCATCCGGTAGATCTGCGCAACGTTGTTGCCAACCCAGATAACTACGAAGGTCTGCGGGTTAAATTTCGTGCGATATTTGCAACGCACGGTGCCTTGTTCGATACCTTTCACACCAGATTCACAAAGAGTGAGTATATCAACTTGGTGGTCTATGATGACCAGTCATTATTGGCTTCGCCTGAAGTGCGCGCCAATCCTGTGATTGGATTATATTATCGCAAAGCTCGTCGTGGCGTTGATACAGTTTCTGGTTTAAAGAAATACCAAGTTATCGATGTAACTGGTGAAGTGGTTTCAAGTTTCAATGGCGACCCTTACGTTGACATTCACGACGTAAGTGTTGTTCCTAGTGCTGGTGTTTATAGTGATGCATCGGTCTTTTTATTGCAGCAAGCAGCCAGATTAGCAGATGACGGTATTTACGATTTAGCCGAGCAAAATTTTCAAGCTGCATTAAAAACAAATCTTAATGCTGATAGCCGCGTTGCTGTTTTGGAATCTCAGGCAATTAATTTATTAGCTTGGGGTAAATACCAAGAAAGCATCAAAGTATTGGATGAAGCAATTGCTGCCCATAAATCTTGGACTGGCAATGCGCTACCTACCAAACTGTCTGAGCTTTATTACCTGTCAGCCAAGGGCTACAGTGAAGCAGCGGCTGAATCAAAAGACGCTGAGATGGCAAAATCATATTTCGAGAAGTCAATTGAACATGCTAAGCTCGCTGTTCGTTCACAACCAGAACATGGTGACGCATTTGCAATTTTAGGTATTGGTCTTTCAGGTCTTGAGCAATATGACTTGGCTCGTACTCACTGCCAACGCGCTATTTTGATGCGCCCAAGCAATGCAGAGATTCGTTGGTATCTCGGTCGTATTTTGGATCGTCAAGGCGATTACGATGAGGCGATTGCGGTACTTAACAAAGCAATTGATTTATCACCTAAAGATTACCGCATCCATAAAACCATCGCGATGGTTTATTTACATAAGAGCGAAACGGGTGGCAAAACTGCTGCAGAAGATCGCGTAACATCATTGCGTGAATTTGATATCGCAATTCGATTAAACAGCACAGATGCTGACTTGTTTTATTATAGTGGTTTGGTCATCGAAAATGCTGCCAAAGCTGGCGGTGAAATTCGCATCGGCCGTAAGATGGTTAAAGCTACAAAGAAATTGGCAGCTGACCGTTATCACAAATGTGAAAACTTAGATGAAACGTATTTGCCTGCTATCGAAGCATTGGCTAAATACTATCGTGGTATTGAAAAACACGATGAGGCTGTTGGATTCTATAAGAAAGCTTTGGCCTTGGCTCCTGAGCGTGAAGAAATGTATAGCAAGCTCGGTACCTATTTCTCAGACTTAGGTCGTCTAGCCGATGCCTATGATGTTTATGCTGCTTATCAAAAGCGTCAGCCAAAACATTTGGATACCTTATATGCTTTAGGTAACCTTAGCCTTCAATTAAAAGAATATAAGCGAGCTGCTGATTGGCATGAAGAGTTAGTTAAAAACGAATCGAAATATGCTAAAGCACATGCGGACTTATCTGACAGTTACGTTGAATTAGGTAATTGGAGAGAAGTTGTTACGCACGCTGACTTAGCTTTAGGTTTGCTTGAAGATGATGCTGAGAAAACACGTGTAAGCCGTAAAAAAGGTATTGCATTGTGGGCACAGGATAATGGTGCTGCTGCACTTGCTGCATTAAATGGTCAAACCGAAGGCACCAAAGATATTCGCGTATTATTGGCCTTAGGTTGGTCACAAACACTCGATCCTAAAGCTGCGGCTAACAGCATGGCAACAGCCAAGGCTGCGGTGGCATTAGATGCGAAGAATGCAGAAGCTAAAGAATTATTGGGTCAGTCACAATACTTGGCTAAAGACTATGCTGGTGCAGAAAAAACCTTTGCTGCAGCTGGTCTGAAGAAAGAAGTCGCTGCTTACCGTCTTGGTATGTCAGTTTTCATGCAAGGCCCAGAGCGTTACGCTGATGCCAAGCCATTATTGAAAGATGCCAAAAACTTACGTGATCGTCGTTCGATTTATAAGACGGTTTCAAAAGATGTTTCTGCGGCTGAGCGCACAATTCGTGATTATGAGCGTAAGGTAGCTAGCGATGCTGCTGCTGCTAAACGTGCCGCCGATAAAAAAGCTTACGAAGATAAAAAAGCAGCTGAAGCCGCTGCTCGCAAGAAGGCAGCTGAGGATAAGAAAAAAGCTGATGCTGAAAAACGTCGCAAAGCTGATGAAGCAAAACGTAAAGCAGCAGCCGATAAAAAGGCAAAAGAGGCAGCTCGTCGCAAAGCAATCGAGGACAAGAAAAAAGCTGATGCAGAGAAAAGACGTAAGGCGGCAGAAGCTAAGCGTAAAGCTGCTGAAGCAAAAAAGAAGAAATAGTGGAAAAGAATTGATTTAATTTTAATCCATCAATTAACAGAAAAGGTCTTCCTTGTGAAGACCTTTTCCTATTTAACTGGAATTGTTGTGCTCATCGAATTGACCGTTCAAAATGTATTGTTTGCCAAGCAGGCTCGCATAGAGCCAAATGTTGGGCTTACAGTAATAAGTGGTGAAACAGGGTCTGGTAAAAGTTTGTTATTGGGTGCGATGCAATTGGTTTTGGGTGGACGTGCATCAGCTAAGCTGGTTGGCACTGCTAGTTCACACGCATTGGTCACAGCGGTATTTGAGCACACGGCAATTATTCACGGAAAAATTGTGGAATTAGCTGAAGAGCACGGATTTCCATTATTGGACGACGAGCCAATAATTTTACGCCGCCAAATTTCATCGAAGGGGCGTTCCCAATCGTGGATTAATGATACGCCAGTCGGTTTGCAGGTTTTGAAAACAGTTGGCTCAGTGCTTGTTGATGTACAAGGGCAGCATGAACCGTTACGACTTTCCGAACGTTCGCGTCAAATGACTGTTCTCGATGCGTTTGCTGGTAATCTTAAATTGGCTCAGGAATATACAGCAGCAGTTAATGAATTGCGTTCTAAAGAACAGGATTTGGCCCAATTAATAGATGCTGAACAGAAAAATCTTAAAGAAAAAGATTATTACACATTTTTATTGGAAGAATTAGATCAATTATCGCCTGAAGAGGGTGAGTTTGAACAGCTAGAGCAACAACAACAGATGTTAGCAGGGGCACAAGAATGGCGTGATCTTGCTCAGCAGACTGCGCATCAAATCAATGAATCGGACGAATCGATTAAGCGAATTTTGGGTAAATTATCTGCTTCATTGTTGGAAGCTCCTGATGAACGTTTGCGTGATGCTGGGGAATTGTGCACGCAGGCTGAATCGTTGATTCAAGATGCGGCTATGATTTGTTCAGAGGTCGGTGATTCTCTGCAGGCTGATCCACAGGCTCTGACTGCGTGCGAAGAACGACTATCTGCTTATGTTGACCTCATACGTAAACACGGTGGGACGCCGCGCGCGTTACTTGATGCGTACGCTGAATTACGTGAGCGTTTAGACGTCATTGAGCATAGCGATGAACGTCGCCAAGCTTTGGTTTTAGAAATTGAGGCACAAGAAAAACTAGTTTTAAAACTAGGTGAACAGTTGAGTAAAAAGCGACGTCAGGCCTTTAAGAAATTGTCGAATGCAATACGTCCACATCTGAATGATTTAGGAATGCCAGAGGCTAAAATTATTTTAGATGAACATGATCAGGTGGAAATTGATTCGCTTGGCATTTATCGACAAGAATTTTTAGTGCAAACGAACCCCGGCATTGCCGCTGATCGAATTGGTTCAGTAGCATCTGGCGGTGAGCACGCACGTTTGGCATTAGCATTAGCACTTGTTTTAGGTGACAGTGATGATGTGCCAGTAATGGTGTTTGATGAAATTGATAGTGGTGTTGGTGCAAGGCTGGGTGTTGCTATCGGTCGTAAGTTGGCAACCTTAGCACAATCACGCACCGTTGTCGTAATTACGCACACTCCACAGGTTGCAGCGATGGCACAACACCATTACCTTGTACGCAAGAAACAATCACAACGTTCAACAGAAATGGATGTACGTTTGCTCGAAGGTAAAGAACGACACGACGAATTAACGGAAATGCTCGGCGGGGGTTCCGCTGCTGCACAACAAGCAGAAGAGTTACTTACACATTCGTAGGCAGCAATGATTAACGGTTATACATTTTCACGTTTTGAAAAGACGCTGTTTGTTCGTGTATACGGATTAGCAAACTTAAAAAATGCGCCTGTGTTAAGTGCTTTTCTTGAAGAAGAAATTACTGATGGCGTAGTTGGTGTGTATGTGGACTTGAGTGAATGCAAAGGCATGGATAGCACCTTCATGGGTACCTTGGTTGGTACATCAAATAAATTAGAAGTTGCTGGTGGTGGTTTAGTCATTGCAAATCCTAGCGATCATAATGAAAAACTTTTAGACATGCTTGGGGTGACCGCGGTCATACCCGTTCGCAGTGATGTGACTGTTCCCGATACCGACTTTGTTCCACTCGATTGCGATAAAGATCTATCAAAAGATCAACGGTCTAATGTTATCCGTCTGGCTCATGAGCACCTCATTAAAATTAGTTCTGAAAACAAAGAGAAGTTTCAGCCGATCATAGATGCCTTCAACAAAGAGATGGAAAAGAAGGCTGAAGAGGAAGAGGCGTTTCCTGACGGTGGAGAGGATGAGGAGCCGACGGGGTTTTTTGTATGAGGGGTTTCACCCCTCAAATTCCCCCGCTTCGCTTTGTACGGTCAAGCCGCATCGAGATTGTTGCTATTTTGTTCCGCCTATGGCTACACAAAATTTTTTGCAAGTAGCAAAAACCGCGCCTCGGCGCTAGCAGTCGCGCTGAAGCGCTCCCAATCTTGCTGCTCTGTTAGTGTTCAAATCAGAGTAATTTGGTTCGATAAAGAGTGTTTATCTGATACGGCTGGGGTAATAGCTGGGATGGGCGTTTGGGGGGCGGAGGAATGCTAAAAAATCGCTGGGAATTTTGAGGATTTTGACTGATTTGGGACTTGATATCCATTCTTGTAAGCTTTTGCCACAACTATGGAAAAAGCCGTTTGACAAGGGGATAAAGGGTTACATAGTTCGCGGCCCCACTGAGAACGGCAGTTCAGTTTTTGAGGGGGCGGGGCCTTACGGCCTTGCATCTTTGACAATGAAAGAGCAGTAGTGAAAGCCATAGAGGATCTTTTGCACGATTAGTGTATTTGCTCTGCAAGTACATTGATCTCTACCAAAAGCCGCT
>JANQLF010000289.1 GCA_028280785.1 Planctomycetota bacterium | reverse complement strand
CAATGCCTTCTACCACGTGCCATGGCGTGGCATCACGCTAAACTAGTTCAACCCCATAAAAATCAGCATCAGCAAAGACTTCTAAAAATTTATCTTCGCGGAAGGCACCACTGATGCAGCCTGACCATAATTCATCATTGTCTTTTAAATGCTGCGGCACGTCTTCATCACAAACAATATCTGAAATCGCCACGCGACCGCCACGCTTCACTACGCGGAATAATTCTTTGAATAATTGATGGCGATCTTCTTCGCCCACTAAATTCAATACGCAATTTGACAAGACGATATCGATACTGTTATCTTCGATTAATGGTTGTTCTTTGCGCAAGCGCTTTTGTTCCGCTTCTAGAGCCAATAAATCTTCACGCTGCTTAATCTCATGATCAGCTAACCATGTTTCCATTAAATTTAAATTGAGACCAAGGTCTTGAATATTCCCAATGCGGAATTCGACATTATTAAAACCCGTTTTTTCAGCAACTTGTGGACGTGCCCGTTCAGCGAGCTCAAGCATCTCGCGGTTGCGATCAACGCCGATCACTTTTCCAGCTGCGCCAACAATTTGACTGGCGATAAAACAAATTTTTCCCCCGCCAGAACCAAGATCGAGAACAGTGTCCCCTGCTTCGACAAAGCGCGAAGGATCGCCACAGCCGTAGTCACGTTCAAGAACCTCATCGGGAATGGGCTCAAGCAAAGCCTTGTCGTAGTTGGCGACAGGACAGCACAGGGCGAGTTCGAACTCCTGGGCCGCAGCACTATAGCGCTCTTGGACAGCTTGATTGACAGACATATACACTCCCTCTCATGCAGTAGCTACGCAGCTTATCGTCTCATGTTTGCGGAATCTTAACAATGAGCCTCAGCAGCGACGGGCATGTATAAACCATTGCCGGCCATCAGCCAGACCGAGCACGAGACAGCTGTTATCGCCTCCATCTTTGAGCCCCAGCATCTTACGCAGATCGGCTACCGAAGCTTTGGACTGACAACGCCAGACGTGAGCTTGGTTTATGTCGGCTTGGCGCAGATAGCGATTCACTGATTTGCGCGAGAGCTCCTGCTGTGCAATTACCTCAAATACACGACCTGGGAAAAACTGACAGTAGCTATCACCTGTTAAAGCAATGGCATTGGCATTGGTTACATCAACATGGCTAGATGACAGCACACGTAAATTCACGAATTGTGAGAGCGATGCAGACAGTCCCGCTAAAACCACGCTCGGATCTGGAATATACATATAACGCTGCGCTTCTTCAGCCCACTCTATTTCTTCACTCGCCGGCTGCTTAACAATCGCATTGCTGCCATCGCGTCTCAGGCAATGCGCTTCGCGCTGCACCCGACCTTGCTCAACACGCAAATCAATATCGATCAAGCATTCCTTCGCCTCACCATCAAGTGAAATAAATCGTCCATGTTGGATGCCAGGAAATAATTCTTGAATTTCTGACAGGTTTGTTTGCGGTGCTAATTTCAATATCAGTCGCTGTGCTTTTTCGTGAAGCAATGGCTTTAAAGCTGCTAGATCAGGTTGAAATTGTTGGATGGCACGTTGCCGCTTACCCTCACTGCGACGACTTGGATCGATAAATATATAATCCACAGCATCAATTTCATTTAAACAATCAAAGGCATCTTTATTAATAATAGTATTTATCGGCATGTCTAATTGCTGGGTATTCCATTTAAACATCTCCGCCTTTAGCGGATCGATGTCATTATAAGAAACCGAAAAACCTGCAGCAGCAAAAGCCATACTGTCAACACCTAAGCCACCACACAAATCAAGCATTGATCCCACATCAAACAATGCGGCTTTATGTTGGGCACAATACCAACTCGATGATTGCTCAAATGACTCAGCAGTGCACAGCACATCCTTGTCGAGAAACTGCGGTAATTTCTGTTTAAATTTTTGTCGGCATTGCAACTGCTCAGCCATTGCTGCTAGTGGCCAATCTGTTTGCTTGCTGTTGGCAAGGACAAATTGATCTGCAGCGACATCACTATGCGCGCGTAAGGCGGCAAGAATTTCTGGCTCTTGTAAGCGTGGAATATCGTCAATCTGCACAACAGCACTGTGTGCTGGGATATGCCCGTTTTCAAGCATTGCGCTCAAAACAGCAGTCATTTGCAGCCCTGCCAAGCGGCTGTAGGCTCATGAAATGGACCCGATCATTTACATTGTGGTAGGCGTTATCATCGGCGCGATTGGCGGTGTCTTGATCGTGCGTGCTGGGCAAAAACACCTACGTAGTGAAATTGATCGACTCCAAGCACAAATCACCGAACATGGTGATAACAGCGAAAATCTGCGTCAGGAAAAAGAACGCTACACTACCTTAGACCGTGAACACGCCGTCACCGAAGAACGACTCAAGCAAGCCCAAGATCAACAGGCCAACAAAGACGAAGAAATTACCGCTGCCAAACAAGCAGTCGAAGATCTTCGCAAAGAACTACACGAAAAAGACAATGCCTTCACTGCCTTGCAAACCCGCTTAGACGAAGAGCTCAAAAGCAATGAAGAAAAACAGCAGTTTTTCAAACAGTCGATGGAACAGCTCGAAAAACAATTCAAAGCCACCGCCTCTGAACTCTTAGTCAACACTGGTGAAAAAATCACTAAGCAACAAAGTGAAAAACTCGGCGACCTGATGAAACCGTTTCGCGAAAATTTAACGCGCTTTGAAAAAGAATTTAAAACCGCTTACGATAAAGAGACGCGCGATCAAATCAGCTTAAAAGAACAAATTAAACATCTTGGCGAAATGAATACGAAGCTCAGTCAGGAAGCACAAGCGCTGGCCAATGCCCTTAAAGGCGACAGCAAAGCCCGTGGTAATTGGGGCGAGCACATGCTCGAGCAAATCTTAGAAAGCTCAGGCCTGCGCAAAGATCACGAATTCAGCACTCAAGAAAGTTTTACTGACGAAGATGGCAGTCGCCTACAACCGGATGTCTTAATTAATTTGCCAGATGACAAACATATCATCATCGATTCGAAAGTAACGCTCAATTCGTGGATGGATTATGTCAATGCCGATACCGAGGAATTACGCACCTCACATATGAAAGCATTTACCGGCGCTATTCAAAACCACGTTAAACAACTTAGCGATAAACAATACCATAAAATTTATGATATTCAGACGCTCGATTTTGTGTTGATGTTCATTCCGATTGAAACCGCTTTTCTCTATGCGCTTCAAGAAGATCCCGGTTTGTACGATGATGCGCATAAACAAAGCATTATTTTAGTTAGCCCCACTACCTTAATGGCTGTGCTTAAAACCATTGCGGTTAATTGGAAATACGATCGCCAAGAAAAGAACACGCTGTTAATCGCCAAAGAAGCTGAAAAGCTACTCGATAAAATCAATAATTACGCCGAAGATTTAATCAAAACGCGTAATAGCCTACAAGCTACCGGCAAACACTTTGACCGCGCCTTCAAGCGCTTCGCCACCGGCAAGGGCAACATCAAAGACAGCACCGACAAACTCATGCAACTCGGCGTCAAATCAGCCAAGAAAATGGGCATTGAGTGGGAACAAATCGAGGAAGCCGAGGATGATGACTTACCACTACTTGATGAATCTGAGAAACTTTAATTAGGAAGTCATTCTAGAATCTCAATAACGTTTGAATCATCATTTGGGAAATCAAATTCATCGCCAGTAAATGTTTTAATCTCATTCTCATGCCATCCCGTAGATAATTTCACCCATTGTTCCTGAGTATAATATTTTTCTCCAACACTTCCAAATGTTAACACAAAAAAATCTCCTGGATCCAAAGGATTATTATAGTTAAATTCTTTTCTGACAATCTCACCTTTGACGATATCATTTATTGACACAAATCTCACTTTACCAACTGGCATTGCATTATCAGGATATTTTTTTTGGCTAAATCTTACTTTCAGCCTGCTATTTTTTACGACAGCCGCTGAAATATTTTCAACTCTTAATCTATACTGACGCTCATAGTGAACCTTCAATCCAGGAGTGTGCTCATATACCCGAGTTGCATATTTAGATGATCCACATCCAGACATCATTGTTATTAAAAAAAATGAAACCATTAACTGGTAACCCATATGAATATGGTAACCCAATTTGGTTATCGATCAAACGAAACGTTTAACCATTGCTGAAAATACAAAGCACAATGCCTGGACAGCAACAACCGCCGCACCACAGGGCCAATCAGCGTAGTAACTGAGATACATACCTAAAAAGACAGACAACGCACCGATGACTACTGCATAAATCGTGCATTGGGTAAAATGCCGACTGAGCATGACTGCACAAGCCGGAGGAATAACAAAGAATGCCGAGCATAAAATAATCCCGGCAATTTTTACCGCAGCGGCGACTAAGAGCGCGATCATGATAATTAAAATGTAATCATCACGTTTCACATCGATGCGATCAGCTTGGGCCAATTCTTCGTCAAAAGATGCATAGGCCCAGCGTGACCACATGGGCAGCAAAGCAGCAGTCACTAGCAACAAAGCAAGCGCTAAATAGACATCACTCCACTGCACGAAAACTAAGTCACCAAATAAATACGACATCGCATCACTGGTCAATTGATCACGATATTGAAGCACAATTAAACCAAAGGCCATTGATACCGAAAACAACATACCGATTAAGGTATCATGACGGACACCGGTTTTATGACGCAGCACACATAAAAGAATCGCAACCACTACCATAAACGGTAGCGCCACCCACAAGGGTTGGCTTAATCCGAGCACTAAACCAAGTGCAACGCCACCAAAGGCAGCATGCGCTAAGCCAGCGCTTAAAAAACCAAGTCCGCGTTGCACCACAAAAACACCATACCAGGCGCAAAGCATCCCGATCAATAAACCAGCACATAAGCCTGGCCAGATAATTTCCGATGCAAAAAAACCATCAGTCATGGGTGCAACTTTCGTCATGCACACCGTGCTGAATGGGATGATGATGACCAACATGGCCAAAAGTATTACGCATAGCCTCTTCGTTGGGTCCGTCTTCAGTGACACCAAACCAACGCATGCTGTGATTTAACAACAAGACATGACTGGCGTGATGCTGCGCCGTATCCCAGTCATGAGAAATCATTAAAATCGTTGCCTGAGTCTGGGCTTGATAATTTTCCAGCAATCGATGTAAATCTTTTTCCGCGGCTACATCCATGCCAGTTGCTGGTTCATCTAATAAAACCAATGATGCCTGACGCGCCATTAAACGCGCCACATAAACGCGCTGTAATTCACCGCCAGATAATTTTCCTAAGCTACGCTCTGCTAATTCGGCAATGCCGACATCTTCCAATGCTTGCATGCACTTTTGCTTTGCATTTGTGGACAACAACCATGGCCAACGCCGATTGAGTCCCGTTGCCACTAAATCTATTGCTCGTGCCGGAAACTGACGATCAAAGTTTTTTATCTGTGGCACAATGGCTATGTCTTTGGCTGGAAATTTATTGGGTTCCTGTTTATTTAATAAAACCGATCCCGCACTGCAGGGCATGACGCCTTGCAATAATTTTAAAAACGTACTTTTGCCAGCACCATTTGGCCCATATATCACACAAAATGAGGATGCAGGAATAACGCATGTTAAATCAGAGACCGCAAGAAAATCACCGAGCTTCACTGAAACATTGTCGCAAGTAATTTCAACAGTCATTCATTAACCTCTACTAAAGCATCAACATTTTTCTGCCATAGTTCTGAAAGCGACTCAACATGAAAACCGATGGGGTCTACAATACACAACGGCACATTCATTTGCTGAGCGATGTGCTCAGCAGCGCGATAGGGTAATTGCGGCTCACTGCATACGGCTAATAAATCTTTGGCCCCAGATTCTTTTATCAAATTTTCTAAATAACGTGGACTCGGATTTGTTCCAACCTGTGGATTGACCACACCTGCATCGATGACACCGATACGGTGTAATAAATAGGCCATTGATTGATGAAATTGCACCACTGCTTTACCACGAATGGGTTCAGCCTGTTTGGTAATCGCTACTGCTGCAGCTTCATAGGTTTGTTTTAATTGCTGTGCGCGATGCATATAATGTTCAGCGAATTCCGGATCTGCTTCTGCAAGTACGCTGGCTATTTTACTCACCACCGTTGCAAGCACATGCGGATCCATCCATACATGCGGATCGTGCGGTCCATGATCATGGCTGTCACTTTCTTGTGCGTGCAATAAATGCGACTCGTCAATCAAGGGCATTATTTGAATATTGTTCTGCACCGGTAATTGCTGCGTCCACACATCAAAATTGTCAGCCACACTCAGCAATACCAACGCATCAGTGCAACGCTGCGCATCACTCGGTTTAGGGCTAAAAACATGCGGAGACATCCCAGGCGGAACAATACAGGTCACTTCGCGTTCAGGCGGCGCCAGGTCTTTAAGCAACAGCGCTAAGGGGTGAATGCTTGCAACCAAATAGGGCTGGCGCTCTTGATGGCGCTCAGGCAAAAGCGCGACCACCAAGCAAACAGCGATAATCAAAGCGACACAAACGATAAGCAGGCGCTGCATAACTGCGCGGTATGATGGGCTTCAGCAAGGAAAAGCTAGCTGTCCACTAGCACACATACACAGGTCTTAGCTATGCACACCCTTCACATAGTCCTGCAACCAACCTTTTAAGGCCTTGCCTGGACATGCGGTATTTACGAATTGATAGTGTCCATAGACACGATTATTGGCCACACTGTAGGTCTTTTGCATGTCTGCCAAAAAAGACTTCAACGCATTCAACTGCTTCTCTTCTGGTAGGTGATCGTTGAAATCACCAATGACCGCTATGCCTAAATTATTTAAATTATTGATGCCGCGCGCGTGTGCTCCCTGCGCCGTGACAGGTCGACCTTCATATACATAACCATCACGACCAATTAAATAATGATAACCAATATCGGCCCATTGCAGCGTATTGCGATGATAACGAGCGATGGCTTTTACAATTTCACGATCATTACGATGCATCATACCTGGTATTTCGTGGGTATGATGAACGGTAATGCGCGTTATGGCCGCCATTGGATCATGATTCGATTTCATAGGCAAGGCACCCCATTCATTGCGGGTGATAATATTATAAGAATGTAATTGTTTTTTTGCCGCGAGCAGTGGATCCGGTCCGAGCTCTTTCACTCCTGGAAAGGAAAGTCGCTGACCAACTTCGAGACTGTTACTGCGCAAACGATTTGCCTTGATGATTTCTGAAATGCTGAGACCAGAGCGACGTGAAAGCTGCGATAAGGTATCGCCTGATTGGACCGTATATTGCAAGGCACGAGCTTGGCGTGCTGATGAGCGCGAGCATGCTCCTAAGGCAAACCCACCAAGAAATGTACCTGCAGCGATTAAAGCCTGGCGTCGAGTCAGGACTTTATGCATAGACGTCTCAAGCAATACATGTTCGTCCATACCATGTTTCCTTTCCGCGCCTGTACAAGGATTGCTTCGCTAACCTTTAATTACGCAGCCGATACTTCGCCTTTCACCTTTTTTGAAGCCGTGCATACTGGACTTATGACTCCAGACCCTTCAGGCATGAATGATAAGCAATGGCAGCAGGCCATTCACGAGTCGTGGTTACTGTTTGAATCCTTTAACCTGGAGCGCGCTCTAAGCAGTATCGATCAAGTCAAATACCTGTGCTTTGCTTGGTATCGAGACGGTCAACCCGTTTACGACATCCCCTCGCTACTGCATTCCTTAGACATTCCACTCCTGCACTGCTGGTGTTTTTATCAAGAAGAAGGTGCAGATCCTGCCTGTGAACCATGCCTGCTCTGCCCAGATTTTTTAGAATCGCAAAGCTGGGAACGTTGGCTTGGTTGTTTGCAAGGACTTCATCAAGAAGCCATTATTCGCGGCCATCAAGGCCGCCATCAATTACTGCGACGCTACGATGACACGTATATCGAAGACGCAATGATTGCGCCGCCTCTAGCGATGAGTGTAGCTGACTTTCAGGAGCGAATCGGTTAACCGACAACCGTAGACCGTAGACCGTAGACCGTAGACCGTAGACCGTAGACCGTAGACCGTAGACCGATTTCGGATTTCCGACTTTTTACATCGCAAGCATTAATCTTTATCCGCTAACAATTTGCGTTTGTTGGCTTGGCTTCGCCCTTTGTTACCAACGATTAACTGCTCCTTTTATTTTCTGATCTTATTGCGTGTGCTCACCGTAAAGGGTTCCCTCGCCTACGTCTCGGCTAAAGCCCTTGACGGCTGCGCGCACACAAACGCCCAGAAAATATGAAAGGAGCATACTTCCATGCACAACTTACAAAAGCTTGATGTTTATAACTTAGCACGCGAAAACCTTCGCGCGATTATAAATGAAACCAAATCTACAAAAGACTTCGGCGATATACGCAACCAAATTCAACGCGCTGCCCTGTCTGTCGTTTCCAACCTCGCTGAAGGCGCTGGCTCGAACTCAAACGCCAACTTCGCACGCTTTCTCGGCTATGCCCGCGCTTCGAACAAGGAATTGCATACGCAACTCGAAATACTCAGCGATCTCAATAAATTACAAAATATTAACCTAATCAACAACGTCGATCGTGTCGGTTCCATGCTCTATCGCCTATGGCAACGGATTAGAGAGTAATACCACTCTCATTATAGAATAATCGAAATTTATTTATTCTTTTTAATATACCTCAATGCCAACTTATAATTCCCAAAGAAAACAATTGGCGATAATAAAAACATCACCATTGCTGTTGGCATCCCAACACTTGATCCCTCGCCACCGCCAATTGCCATAGCAATAATTACAACTGCCATTATGACGAAAAACGTAAAAAACAGTGCCATAACTACTGCTCTAAACGAATCCTGCATACTCAATCCTAGTCTTTCTGCAGCTCTCGGAAGGTTCTATATTCACAACAACTCCCTAACTACTACTCAGATGCTTCAACAGATTTGTAAGCATCTTACCCGTATAATTGACACGCTCAACCAATTCATCATTTAATTTAATAGAACCGATGTCCTCTAGTATCATCAATTGCGCAAGTATTTCGTGATTACTCGCTCGAGCGATGCCGAGAAAGTAGGCGAACTTTTTTCTGGTGCTTGAACCTGCACCTTCGGCAATATTGCTTACCACTGAAATCGCAGCTCGTTTTATTTGATTATGGATATCACCGTATCCGCGTGAGCTTTCGCAGATTTTACTGATGTCTTTTAAATTCTGTCGTGCAGTTTGAAAGACACGAAGGTTTGTGAAGTTAGTCATGGTCGGTTCTCCTTATGGAGCCCCGTGTTCGGTCGCGCACAGTGGTCAAGGGCGTCAGCCGAGCGCAGCGAGGGATACCCTTGAGCATGAGCACGTCCGATAAACTGGGCGCAATAAAGGAGAACTATTTACACGTTGGAAGCAAAGTCCGAAGGCCCAACCAACCGGACTTGCAAAGCAAGGCCGGCACTACCAACTACATGCTATGCCTCAATGCACCATGCTTCTAATGACAATTAACTAAAACTAAGAACTAATCCAACAACAACCGCGACAAACTATGCACGAGTACGCCAGTAGCCCCCACCGGTCCTAAATCATGGTCGCCCATTTTCCAACTACACGGCGATATATCACAATGCATAAACGGCAGCGTATCAGCAAAATGTTTAAGAAATGCGCCAGCAGTAATACAGCCGGCTTCACCGTTGCCTGAATTATTAATATCGGCATTCGGCGTATTCATAATCGCGCGGTGTTCTTCATCGAGTGGTAAGCGCCACACTTTTTCACCGCAAGCAGTCGCATGTTTTTCGAGTGCATTTATTCGCTTTTCATCATCGCCCATAACCGGTACATGAATGCGGCCAAGCGCAACTAAGGCCGCACCGGTTAAGGTTGCCACTGTTGCTGCACTACCGGCACCTTCATGACGGGCTTGACATAAGGCATCCGCTAGAATTAAACGCCCTTCAGCGTCGGTATGACCAATTTCAACAGTTGTCCCATCTTTAGCAGTAAAAATATCGCCAGGTCTAAATGCCGATCCATCAATCGCGTTTTCAACCAAAGGAATATAGACGCGCACTGGTTTTTTAATGCCTTGTCGCGCTGCAGCTATTAATGCCGCTAAAACGGTTGCGGCACCACCCATGTCTTTGCGCATTAACTCCATCGACTTGGATGGCTTGATACCTAAACCACCGGTATCAAAACACACACCCTTACCACAAAGCGCAAAGAAATTTTTCTTCTTAGGACCTGCCTCTAAAATTAATAAGCGCGCTTTGCGATGACTGGCACGGCCAACCGCTAACATGACATTTAAACCGGCCTGCTTACACGCTGTTGCATCCATGATGCGCACGCGCACACCTGTGCCTTTGACCAATTTACGAGCAGCTTTAACAAAATGCTCCGGTCCCATATCCTCAGCCGGGGTATTAATTAAATCGCGACAATCGTTAATTGCCTGTGCAGTGCCAATAACCGATTTTAGTTGCTTAGCGCTTAATGTTGATTCAACAGCCAATGTTTTAATCGCCGCACGTTTTTTAGCCACGTAACGGTCAAATCGATAGGCACCTTGACTGGCACCCTGTACTGCAATTGCAGCGACATCTGCTTTATGCTTAGAAGAGATATAGAGGTACACTGATTCAGCACTGCGTTTTTGTGCGCGCATGCATAATGCGCCAAAACATTTACGCACCTCATTAGCAGATTTCCAGTCCGGCGCTTTTTTAACCAGTATATAGGCATGGCTATCCAAACCTAAACTTGGGATCAAACTGCTTGAGCGTGTTTTTAATTCCTGCTTGATCAGTTTTTTCAGCTTGGCATCAATAGATAACTCTTTGAGTGCATCTTGTGTGGTGACCAGCATGGTCGCCTCTGCTGCTGCTGCCGTTGCTTTTTTAATATCCACAGTTTTCCCTTTTATTTTACCTGCTCATTTTTACAAAATATTTGCAGCTTGTTCACGCATTTGCTCGAGAACACTTTTTGCATCAACCACTAATTGACTCAAGGCCGCATCGTGGGCCTTAGAACCAACGGTGTTAACCTCACGGCCACACTCTTGCAATAAGAACTCCAAACGCTTACCACATTCATCTTTTTCTGATGCAAATAATTTTTCCAATTGTTCAAGATGACTATGCAAGCGTGCAATCTCTTCGCTGATATCAATGCGATCCGCATAAACCGCCACTTCTTTAATCAGATCTTTTTCATCAATTGTTTTATCTTCGAGTACACTCGACACACGCTCAATTAAGCGCTCACGATAGGTATCTACGCGTGCGGCATCAGCGCTGCTCATATTCGTACATATTTCACTTAAATTTTTATGCAAATCCTTGAATACAGCAGCCATTTGTTGGCCTTCAACACGACGCATATCCTGCAATGCTTCAAGCGCGCCTTGCAAGCATGATTCAATCATCTCAAAATTATTTTCTTCATCAGTACTTTGATACCGCTGAACCCATGATGCTAGTGATTCTAAACGCGGTGCCGGCGCCTCTAATTCATCGGCCAGTGCTTTTAATTGCTGATAACACTGCTTCAACTGGTCCAATGGTAAACTATCGCTGCCAGCAGCCTGCCATTGTACATTGACGCTGACGCTGCCGCGTTTTATTTGTTTGCGGCACGCCTTTTTAATGCGCTCATCAATACTTAAATCACGAAAATCGCTGCGTACTGATACCTGACAATGGCGGTGGTTAACCGCTGAAATTTGAATTTGTAAAACACCGTTGTCTAATTCTTGGCGCTGGCTGCCAAAGCCAGTCATTGATAACATAGTCGGCCCTTTTTAGCGCAGAGGATAGTATCTGCTTTCCGTTGCTGGATTCATTGGTGCATTTTTGGATCCATGGACATAACCCTGGCGGTAGCGATGCTCATTGCAGCTACTTAAGAGCAGCAGCGCAGTAAGCCCTAACAAAATGATTACCAAGCGTCGCATAGCCTTCTCCAGGGAGGGCAAAGCCTATCGAAATCCACAATGCTGCCAACCGATAGCTGTGGGCATCATTTGCTGACACTAACACAGGTTTACAACGTTCTCCAGTCAGACTGACGCTTACAATACAGTACAAAACTCACGAAATGATCGTAAAGCCACTCTGCATCTAAACTGCGACCAGTTTCTTGATAACCCAATCGTTCTGCGACTGCGCGACTTGGTTTATTGCCTTCAGCAGCATGTATTTCAACCTTGTTCATATCTAATTCTTCAAAGGCAATGCGTTCAAGTTCGCGACAAGCCTTAGTCATCAAACCACGTCCCTGTGCATCTGCTGATAACCAGTAACCTATAAAAGCTGAGCGATTAGTCTTATCAATTTTATTAAAACCGCAGACACCACGAATTTCGTTACCTTCAATAATAAGATGAGCCTGTCCAACACCCTCTTCATGCTGCTTCAGAGATCTCTCAATAAACACTTCGACGTCTTTAACTTCGTTAGTCATATCTAACCATGGCAACCATTCACGTAAATAAGTGCGGTTACGATCGACTAATGCGAATAACTCGTCTGCATCGTCTTTCTCTATAAGTTTTAACATTTTAATTACTCCAATAAAAAACCGCCGCTGAAACAGCGGCGGTTTTATTAAATGATTTTCCGATCCGCTTATGCGAAATGGCTGAATGCTTTATTGGCTTCTGCCATGCGATGGGTGTTTTCACGTTTTTGAATGGTCGAGCCAGATTTGTTGTAACAGTCCATTATTTCTTGAGCCAATTTTTGATGCGTTGGCATACCGCTACGTGCGCGAACCGCTTCTAAAATCCAACGAATGGCCAATGTTTGTTGACGCTTTGGATTTACTTCGATAGGCACTTGATAGTTAGCACCACCAACACGTTTTGATTTTACTTCAACGATTGGCTTAGCGTTGTCGACGGCTTGTTCGAAAACGTTAACCGGGTCAACTTTTAATTTGTTGGCGATTTCTTCTAAAGAACCGTATACGATTTTTTCAGCGATGCTTTTCTTGCCATCGCGCATAATGCAGTTGATAAATTTACCCAAGAGTGGGTTGTTGTAGCGGCTGTCAGGTTTGACGCCTGGGCCAACTAAACGTTCAACTTTTTGCTTCGGTGCTTCGTCAGAGTCAGCGATAGTAATGCTGCCATCTTCGTTGCGTTTCAGGTTTGAGGTATCAACAGTCGCAGCTGCTTCTTCGTTTTTTACCTCTTCTTGTACTTCTGGATTTTGTTCTTCGGTCATGTTTATGCCTTTAAACGTGTTATGACTTGATTTTTTTCAGACAGCTGCTCGGCACATACCATTTTTTACAACTGCTTACTCAATCATAACGGATGAGTTTTAATACGAGTAATTACTTCGGACGCTTGGCTCCGTACAAGCTGCGACCCTGACGGCGTCCCTCAACACCAGCACAATCGAGTTTACCACGAACAACGTGGTAACGTACACCAGGAATGTCACGTACACGGCCACCGCGCACGAGTACCAAGCTATGTTCTTGCAGGTTATGTTGCTCACCACCGATGTAGGCAGTTACTTCTTTACCATTAGACAAACGGACACGAGCGATTTTACGCAGTGCAGAGTTTGGCTTCTTCGGAGTCGTGGTCTTAACCAGTAAGCACACGCCTCGTTTGAAGGGATTCTTATCTAAAGCTGGTGCGTCACTCTTCTTACGCTTTACTTTGCGTCCGTGACGGATCAATTGGTTAATCGTTGGCACTAGCGTACTCCTCTTGAGGGGCGAGGGTTGTATCGTCATCATGCGCTATGACAACAGGTTCTCCGGTCTTTTCCAAAGATCCTGTTTTGTAGCACTGGAATCCGGTACCACATGGAACCATGTGGCCAAGGATGACGTTCTCTTTCAACCCACGCAGGTGGTCTATGCGGCCTGCCAGAGCGGCGTCGGCCAAGACCTTGGTTGTTTCTTGGAATGATGCAGCAGAGATGAATGACTCTGATTGCAGCGCAGCGCGGGTAATACCCATGAGGCGAGGCTCATAAGTGGCCGGACGCTTGCCTTCAGCAATCGCAGTTTCGTTCTTCTCGCGCAGAATGATCTTATCGAGCAACTGACCTTGAAGATAAGGCAGATCACCTGGATCAACGACTTCGACCTTGCGCAGCATTTGGCGAACGATGATTTCGACGTGCTTGTCATCGATGACCACGTTTTGCGCACGGTAAACGGTTTGAATTTCGTGGAGCAGGTATTCTTGCAATGCTTCTTCACCACAGATACGCAGCAGGTCTTTCGGTACCAGAGTACCGTCAACCAACGGATCACCTGCACGCACACGGTCACCACGGTGTACACGGAAGTGCTTACCTTGTGGAATCGAGTGCTCAGCTTCGTGACCAGAATCACCGCGAACGATAATGGTGCGCTTACCACGCTTACGCTCACCGAATTCAACTTCACCATCCATCTCAGCCATAACAGCAGGATCTTTCGGTGAACGTGCTTCGAATAATTCAGTTACACGAGGCAGACCACCAGTGATGTCAGTTGGACCAGTGCTTTCACGAGGTGTTACCGCGATTTGTGCACCAGCTTTAATGGTGTCACCTTCGCGTACACGCAAGGTTGCTTTTTCTGGGATTTGATAGGTTGCGGTCGCTTCACCAGCTTCGTTCTCAATGATAATTTGTGGATGCAGGTCACCCTTACCTTCGAGAATAACTAAGTTGATGATGCCAGTCGCTGGGTCTTTTTCCTCACGCATGGTGACGTCAGGAATAATATGTTCGAATTTAATCGTACCGGCTTGCTCAGTAATAATTGGAATATTCGCAGCTTCCCATTCAGCAAGCATGTCACCTGCGCCGCAGGCTTCGCCTTCTTTCTTGGTCAGCGTTGCACCGATAGGCACCTTAAAGGTGTCGATGGTACGATTGTTTTTATCTTGAATTAATAATTCACCATTACGGTTCAGTACGATCACTTTACCTTCAGTGGTTTCCACCGTACGTAAGTTTTCGTAACGAATCGAACCTTCTTTACGAGCTTTGTAAGTGGTGTCTTCCATCGCGATGCTTGCAACACCACCAATGTGGAAGGTACGCATGGTTAACTGTGTACCAGGTTCACCAATTGATTGTGCAGCAATAACACCAACCGAAAGACCATGCTCAACCGGACGACCACGGCTTAAGTCCATGCCGTAGCAGGTTAAACAAATGCCACGTTTAGATTGGCAGGTTAATGGTGAGCGCACGCGAATCTTTTCGAAGCCCATTTCTTCAATGCGCTTGGCAGCTTCGCGGCTGATAATTTGATTTTCTTCAACGATCACTTCGTCGGTAATAATATCGACGATGGTGTCACGTGCGGTGCGACCAAATATACTGTCGGCCAAGGTAACTTTAACGCTGTCACCTTCGTAAATAACTGACTTGGTAACACCACCAACGGTACCGCAATCTTGTTCAGAAATGATAACGTCTTGTGCAACGTCAACGAGTTTACGTGTGAGGTAACCAGAGTCCGCAGTTTTAAGCGCAGTATCAGCCAAACCTTTACGTGCACCGTGTGTTGAAGTGAAGTATTCGAGAACGCGCAGACCATCTTTAAATGATGCACGAATTGGTGTTTCGATAATTTCACCGTTTGGCTTAGCCATCAAACCACGCATACCAGCGAGCTGACGAATTTGCGCTTCAGAACCACGCGCTTTCGAAATAGCCATCGCATAAACTGGATTGATATAAATACCTTCTTCGCGGCGATCAGTTTGAAGTGCACCCATTAATTCTTTACCGATTTGTTCGGTAGCGTGGTTCCAAACGTCGCGAACGTTACGGTGGCGTTCTGCACCAGTGATCAAACCACGTTGGTATGCCTTGGCAAACTTCATGGCTTTTTGGTCAGCTGCAGCGATTAAATCTTTCTTCGCTTCTGGCTCGATTAAGTCACTGATACCAAAACTAATACCAGATTGTGTCGAATATAAGAAACCTAAATCTTTAATGCGGTCGAGTACGGTGATCGTACCTTGACGATTTAAGTAATGGAAACTGTCATCAATCACACCACGCAAGGTGCCTTTATCTTGGACCTTGTTGTAGAATGGCATGCCTTCTGGAAGAATTTCGTTAAAGATCACGCGACCAACAGTGGTTTCGACAATCGCATCTTCCTTGAGGGTTTTCTTGCTATGACCATCATCAACAATATTACCAGCAGGCACTTGTACTTTAATTAATGAGTGCAGTGAAATAAAGCCGCTATCTAAAGCCATTAATACTTCTTCATTTGAAGCATAAATTTTAGGCTCAGCTTGATTGATATCTAAATTCAAGGTCAAGAAGTAGAGACCTAAAACGATATCTTGGTCAGCAGAAATAATTGGCGCACCGTTTGAAGGTGAGAAAATGTTGTTAGTAGACAACATTAAGACGCGACCTTCGGTTTGTGCTTCGATAGATAATGGTAAGTGAACCGCCATTTGGTCACCGTCAAAGTCAGCGTTAAATCCAGCGCAGACCAATGGGTGAATTTGAATAGCGTTACCTTCGATCATAACTGGTTCGAAGGCTTGAATACCAACACGGTGAAGTGTCGGCGCACGGTTTAACAGTACCACGCGACCACTGATCACATCACCAAGAACTTCCCAGACCTCTTCGTCGCGGCGTTCGAGTTTACGCTTAGCCGCTTTAACGGTTTCGGCATAACCACGCTCTTTGAGTGCGCGAATAATAAATGGTTGGAATAATTCGAGTACGATTGCTTTTGGCAGACCGCATTGGTGTAATTGTAATTTAGGACCAACAACAATAACCGAACGTGCGGAGTAGTCGACGCGCTTACCAAGTAAGTTTTCGCGGAAACGACCTTGCTTACCTTTGATCATATCGGTCAAAGATTTAAGTGGACGGTTACCACTGCCGAATACAGCGCGTTGGCAACGACCATTATCGAATAACGCGTCTACCGCTTGTTGCAGCATGCGTTTTTCGTTACGGATAATGATATTCGGCGCGTTTAATTCGATCAATTTACGCAAACGGTTATTACGGTAAATAACACGACGGTATAAGTCATTCAAATCAGAAGTCGCAAAGTTACCATTTTCAAGTGGTACCAATGGACGTAAGTCTGGCGGAATAACTGGAAGCGTGGTTAAAATCATCCATTTCGGATCATTACCACTGGCGCGTAAATCTTCTGCCAAACGCAGGCGCTTGATAATTTTTTCGATTTTTTGCTTCGCACGGGTAGTGCCGAGCTCTTCACGTAAATCAGCAATTAAACGATCAAGGTCAAGATGCTTCACTAATTCTTCGATTGCTTCAGCGCCCATCATGGCTTTGAAGTCATCGCCGAATTTATCTAAGGCGTCGCGGTACTGCTCTTCGCCCAAGATTTCCATGTACTCAAGCGGTGTGGTGCCTGGGTCAACAACGATGTACTTTTGGAAATAAATAACTTGTTGAAGACTGCTTGATTTAATACCGAGTAAGGTGCCTAAACGGCTAGGCATCGCTTTGAAAAACCAAATATGCACAACTGGTGAAACCAGATTGATGTGGCCCATGCGCTCACGGCGCACGCGGCTATGCGTAACGAGTACGCCACATTTTTCACAAACGATACCTTTATATTTTACACCGCTGTATTTACCGCAGAAACATTCCCAGTCTTTGGTTGGTCCAAAGATCTTTTCACAAAACAGACCATCTTTTTCTGCTTTGTAGTTACGATAGTTAATCGTTTCTGGGCGACGTACTTCGCCTTGGCTCCATGAACGAATAACTTCCGGAGAAGCCAGTCGTATAGAGACGGCATTGTAATCTGGGGTTGCAGCAGCGGTACTATTATCAAGCAGATCTAACATAGATTAATTTCCTAAATTCGCGTTACGAATAGAAAGGCGTTTGCTATTATTCCCCGATCACCGTGTCGGCAGTCGGAGCACCGATTTCCGATTCGCCCATAGCGGCACCAAAATCAAGTGCAGCTGGAGCATCATCGAAGCCCATATCCATTGGACGGTGTAGACGAATATCTAAACCAAGTCCGCGGATTTCGTTCATGAGTACCTCGAACGCCATTGGCGTGCCGTAGGTCAATGAGCCATCGCCCTTAACCATTGACTCATAAATGCGGGTACGACCATCAACGTCGTCAGACTTAACGGTGAGAATTTCTTGGAGTACATTGGCGGCACCATAGGCCTCCAATGCCCAAACTTCCATTTCACCAAAGCGCTGACCACCGAAGCGGGCCTTACCGCCGAGCGGTTGCTGTGTAATTAATGAGTAAGAACCAGTCGAACGTGCATGTAATTTGTCTTCAACCAAGTGATGAAGTTTCAACATATACATCACACCAACGGTTGTTTTTTGGTGGAATTTCTCACCAGTACGACCGTCAACCAAACGCACCTTACCATCGCGTGGTAAACCAGCGCTTTCTAATTGGTCTTGTACTTCGTCTTCAGTCGCACCGTCGAACACCGGCGTTACCATCTGGCAACCAAGCGCACGTGCAGCCCAACCTAAGTGCGTTTCAAGAACCTGACCAACGTTCATACGCGAAGGTACGCCGAGTGGGTTCAAAATAATATCAACAGTTTGACCATCAGGTAAGAAAGGCATGTCTTCTTCAGGTACGATTGTTGAAATCACACCTTTATTACCGTGACGTCCTGCCATCTTGTCGCCAACTTTGAGCGTCAATTTACGTGCAACAAAAACCTTCACCATTTCCAATACACCGGTTGGCAGGTCATCACCACGCTTGGCATTCAAAATTTCTTTTTCGCATGCCATTTTAACTTCAGCGATCTGTGGATCAATTTCATCATAAATAGCACGTGCACGACGACGCTTACCACCCACAAAGTTCAATGCCGTTACTGGCAAGGTTTTGTGTAATTGCAGTACTTCGTCGTCATTCATTGACGGGTCAAAATCAATAACTTCACCGGTTTCAATGTTCACAACATTGTTACCTGCGATTTCCCAGATCTTGCGGAATTTATCACGAGCGAGTTCAGCTTGTTGAACGATGTATTTCGCTTCAATTTTGCCGATGCGCTTTTCTTCGTCTTTGCGATCTTTTTCAGTTAAAGCCGCACGACGTTGGAAACGCTTCACATCAACGATGACACCACTGATACCTGGCTTCATCACTAATGAGTCGTCACGAACATCTTCACCTGCACGACCAAAAATAGCGTGCAATAATTTTTCTTCTGGAGTTAATTCAGATTTATTTTTAGGAGTCACTTTACCAACTAAGATGTCACCTGGACGAACCAAGGTACCAACTTTAACGAAACCGTGCTCATCTAAGTTGCGCAATGCTTCATCACTACGGCCTGGAATTTCGCGCGTAAATTCTTCTTTACCCAACTTCGTTTCGCGAATTTCGACTTTGAATTCTTCGATGTGAATAGATGTGTAACGGTCATCTTTTAACAGACGTTCGTTAACCACGATCGCGTCCTCGAAGTTACAGCCATGGTAAGGCATAAAGGCAACCAGCATGTTTTTACCAAGTGCTAATTCACCTTGTTGGGTACCACCACCATCAGCGAGTACCTGACCTTTAGTAACTTGATCACCAGTCTTGACCATTGGAATTTGGTTGAGACAGGTGCGCTCGTTAAGGCCTTCGAATTTACGTAAGCCAATTTTGTGATCGGCCTCACCACCTTTAACCGTGATGTGATTACAATCGACGCTAGAAATTTCGCCATCTTCAGGGGCGATAACCACCATCGATGAAGATTTCGGCACTTCTTTTTCAAGTCCGGTCGCAACAAATGGTGGCTCGGTCCATAATAATGGAACAGCCTGACGCATCATGTTGGCACCCATCAAAGCGCGGTTCGCGTCATCATGCTCCAAGAATGGAATTAATGCAGCAGAAACACCGAGCATTTGTTTTGGCGAAACGTCGATCAGATCGACTTGCGATTTCGGTGCTTCACCAAATTGACCTTCTAAACGTACCTGACAAATATCTTGCTGAATTTCGCCATCATCACCGTAAGGAATAGACGCCTGACCAATTTTGTAATCAGCCTCTTCATCAGCCATTAAATATTGAATGTCATCGGTCACCTTACCATCAACCACTTTGCGGTATGGGGTAATTAAGAAACCAAATTCATTAACCGCTGCGTAAATCGACAACGATACGATCAAACCGATGTTGGCACCTTCAGGTGTTTCGATCGGACAGATACGTCCGTAGTGCGAGGTATGCACGTCACGTACTTCAAAACCAGCACGCTTACGATTTAAACCACCAGGGCCTAAAGCCGATAAACGACGCTCATGGGTTAATTGCGATAATAAGTTACTTTGGTCAACGACTTGTGATAATTCACCACGTTGGAAAAAGTTTTGAATCGCTGAATCAACCGCTTGTGAATTAAATAAGCTGCGTGGTGCGAGCGCTGCAGCAATGTCTTGATCTTGTTGCAGGTCGCGGCTTAAACGTTCCTTAACCGCGCGGCGTAATTTCAACATCGCACTGCGTAATTCGTCAGATAATAAATCAGCGATTGGACGAACGCGACGATTACCTAAGTGGTCGATGTCGTCGAGTTCACCGCGGTCATTATTGGTACGAATTAAACCGAGTAAGTAATCAAGGATACGCTTGTAGTCATCAATCGTGATAACTAATTCTTCATTTTCCGCACCGAGTTTACGGTTGATACGGAAACGACCAACAGCACCGAGATTGTAGCGTGCTTCATTTTGGAAGCGGTCGAAAAATAATTCTTTTACCTTTTGCTCGTCAGCTGGGTTACCAGGGCGCAAGCGGCGATAAATGCGAACCAAAGCTTCTTCATGTGAAGCACAGTCATCATCGCGTAAGGTATTTAATAAAACATCATCGTACTTCACTTCAGATGCGATGACTTCGATAGCTTCGATACCCAAACCTTTGAGGGTTTCGAAAACGCTTTCGCTGATTAACTCACAAGAAGAAGCAAGGACTTCGCCACTTTCTGGATCGGTAATGTCTTCTACTAAGATGGCGCCAACGGCGTCTTCCTTAGCATTTTTACCTTTGAGTTTAATTTCAGCCGTTTCGAAGAAATTGCGTAAAATTTGTGAAGTGGTGCCGTAATCTTCAGACAACGCACGGAGGAATGTGGTTGCGGCAATTTTAGCACTCTTATCAATTTTAATTTGTAATAATTCTTTAGTCGTAGTTTCAATTTGAATCCATGAACCGCGCTCAGGAATAATACGGCAGCTATGGATGCGACGACCGGTTGGACCCGTTTCGGTTGAGAAGTCGACACCGGGTGAACGCTGAATTTGCGTAACGATGGTACGCTCAGAACCGTTGATGATGAACTCACCACCACCGATACGAATTGGGGTATAACCGATGTGAACGTCCTCTTCGAGAACTTCACCGCCAAGGGCCTCGCCTTGGACGCGAATACGCAGCTTCAAACCACGTTGGTAGGTTAAGCCAAGGTCGCGACACTCACTCATAGAGTGCTGCGGCGGACTGTAGCTATAGCCGTGATAGGTAACGTTTACTTGCTCGTCATAGCCCGAAATCGGAAAAAATTCACGTAATATGGCCTCTAAACCGGTGTCGCCTTTGCGCTCATCGATTGCGGTATCCATATCGAGAAAATTATCATAACTGTCGGCCTGCAGACGTACGAGACTTGGAATAGGAACGATTTCATTGATTTTACCGAAATGCCTGATTTCCATGGATGCTCCTGAACTATAGCGACGTCAAAGCCCTACAATTTTGCCTTGCTTAGAGTAGCTTGGCAAAAAAGGGCCGAGAAGACTAGTGAGGTTACTCGATAACGCAAGTACCCCATCTGCCCGGGTTTGGGCAGATGGGTCGCGTTTTGTTTCATTTAAGGTTGTTAAACCTGCTCGCAAAAAGCTGATCTAGGCGCCCTTAACTTCGACTTTAGCGCCAGCTTCTTCAAGCTGCTTCTTAAGCTCGTCTGCTTCTTCTTTGCTTGCGCCTTCTTTGACGGTCTGTGGTGCAGACTCAACAAATTTCTTAGCGTCAGCAAGACCTTGGCCAGTGATGCCGCGAACAACTTTGATCACTTGGATCTTCTTGTCGCCAGCGTCAGCCAAGATGACGTTGAACTCAGTTGGCTCTTCAGTAGCAGCTTCGCCACCGCCACCACCACCACCTTGTGGTGCAACAGCAACAGCTTGAGCGCTAACGCCGAATTCGTCTTCCAAAGCGTGAACAAGGTCAGCCAATTCCATGACAGAAAGGCCTTTTACCTCTTCGATGATTTTTGCGAGCTTTTCGCTTACTTGTGTTTCTTCGCTCATGATGAGCTCCTCTTTATGTTTCTAGGAATGTGCGCGCATTCAGCCGGCTGGGACAGCGAACGCGCTGGCGCATTCTGTGGGTTTGTGTGAATGGATTAAGATTGCTTCTCTTTGATTGCTTGAATGACGCGAACCGCAGAAGTTGGAACTTCGTTGAGTACGCGAACCATACCAACCATCGGTGCAGCAAGGACGTTGCAGAGCATACCGTAAAGCTGTTCACGACTTGGAAGATCAGCAAGCTTCTTCGCTTCGTTGGCATCGAGGGCATTGCCTTCGATCATACCACCGCGGAATTCAACTTTTTCTTCTTTTTCCAAATCTTTGAGCAACTTCGCAGCAGCTGCGATGTCTTCGCCACCAACCAAGGCCAAAGAGCCTTTGCCGTCGAGTTTTTCAGCAACTGCTTCAGGAACCGCACGACGCACGAGGCTTGCTTTGGCCAATTTCATTTTGGCGCCAGCGTTGTGCAGATCTTTACGCAGCTTGAGACTTTCGTCTGCTTTCAAACCGGTTGGGTCAATCAAAATGACAGAAGGAGCGCCGTCGAGAACGGTGTTCACTTCTGCAAGTGCTAATTCATTAATGACACTAGGCATCGTTGAAGCTCCTTCTAAATCGCGAGCCGGACACCCGGCCCCATGGTTGATGATAACGATGCACCGGCCACAAAGTCGCCTTTAACGGCAGCGGGACGGTTATCGATAATATGTTTGGTAATTGCTTTGACGTTTTCTGCTAATTTATCAGCTTCGAAACTCGCAGTACCAACACGGACATGAACGTTGCCAGCAGCATCAGCACGGAATTCAATTTTACCGGCTTTAAATTCTGTTACTGCATTTTCGACATCGTCAGTAACGGTACCAGCTTTTGGTGCTGGCATTAATCCGCGTGGACCAAGGACGCGACCAAGACGACCGACCAGACGCATCATTTTTGGTGTTGCGATCGCAACATCAAAATCCATGAATCCGTCTTGTACTTCTTTGACCAAGTCTTCACCACCAGCTTTATCAGCACCAGCTGCTAAAGCGGCTTTTTCGCGATCAGCATCATCAACAAAAACAATAACGCGCACATCGCGACCAGTTCCGTTTGGCAAGCTGAAGCTACCACGAACTAATTGATCTGCTTTGCGTGAATCAATGTTTAAGCGAATTGCTAAATCGACGCTTTCGTCAAACTTTGCGGTTGCTGCTTCTTTGACAATCTTTGCCGCCTCAGCAACTGGCTTAGGCGAATCCAGATCGTATTTCTCAGCAAGCTCGCGATAACGCTTACTACGTTTGCTCATAGTTTTCTCCTGTGGTCAACGAGTGCAGGGCACTCTTCCACAATTAATGAAATTCTTTTTATTCGACTACCAGACCCATGGCGCGAGCGGTACCAGCAACAGTTTTCATTGCTGCTTCAACGCTGTGCGCTGTGAGCTCAACCATTTTGCGTTCAGCAATTTTCTTCAATTGCTCTTCGCTAATAACGGCGTGCTTGGTCATAGGACCTGGTGTGCTGGAACCTTTTTTCAGATTCAGCTCAGCTTTAATCAGCTCAGCAACTGGTGGTTCCTTCATGATGAATTCGTAAGACTTGTCTTTAAAGACCGTAATTACGACTGGAATGATTTCACCACGACGCTTGGCACTTTTGTCGTTGAACTCTTTTACGAATCCGGCGATGTTGACACCCTTTGCACCAAGTGCAGGACCAACAGGAGGTGCTGGTGTGGCACCGCCGCCTGGGATTTGCAATTTAATTTCGCCAACAACTTCTTTTTTCTTGGCCATCAGTATTTCCTTTCATCAGGTCACTGGGCTGAGGACGCCCTTCCTGAAAAATATCCTCGTTAAACGAGTTCCTCCACTTGCCACACTTCGAGTTCAACCGGAGTCTGGCGTCCAAAGACAGTAATCAGTACGCGCAAAGTACCCTTTGGTGCGTTGACCTCTTCAACATCACCATCCATACCTGCAAATGTACCTTCTTTCACTTTCACCTTATCACCAACGTTGTACGGAATCTGTACCATGGCGGCACGTTGCTCGTCGCTGGATTCGGCTTCAGCAATTTTCTTAATACGTTCTACTTCATCTGGTTCTAAAGCAGAAGGCGTGCGTGCGTCTGGTCCTAAGAAACCAATGACACCGTCAACTTCACGGATGGTTTCAAGAACGTCATTACGCGCTTGCATTTCAACATAAATATATCCCGGATATAATTTATGTTCGACAGAAACTTTTTTACCACGCTTTACTTCAATAACACGCTCAACCGGAATGAGTAAATTTTCAACGTACTCTTGTAATCCAGCGTGCTTGATTTGGCGTTCAATTATTTCACGGCAACGTGTTTCGCGACCAGGAATTGCCTTAATCACATACCAAAAACTTTTCATGATTAGACTCCTCCGCCCAATGCGTGGACTTGGTCAAGCAACCACACATTAATGGTATCAACTAAAAATAACACAAATGCCATAATAATAGTACCAATAGCAATAATAATGGTTGAACGAAGAATCTCCTGTTTTGACGGCATCGTCACTTTAGCAGTTTCTTGTTCGACTTCGATCAGGAATTGTGCATTGCGTTCATTAAATAATGCAGAGCGCAATCCCCAAATTAATACGATTAATCCAACTACACCATAAACGGCGAATTTAATGACGCGGAACCAAACGATTGATTCCTCTTCAGTATTATACAAGCCAGCATCAAATTCACTGAACGCACTCCATCCCAGGTCCACTGCCATTAATACGGCAAGGATCAGGATTATCATGCGAACTATTTTACCTTGTGGCCATTTATACATAGTTGTGACTCATTTGTAAGTTGGCACGTGAGGCAGGGATCGAACCCGCGACCTGCTGATTTGGAATCAGCTGCTCTACCAGCTGAGCTACTCACGTAGAAACAACGGAGTATTCCGCTGCTAGAAACCTCATCAGCTTACTTACGGCGTTTTTCCTTGTGCAAAGTACGGCGACGTAAACGCGGATTGTATTTTTTCAATTCGAGCTTTGGCGCCATGCGTGAGCGGCTGGTGTAATAATTGATGTCGCCAGATTCCTGGCAAACCAACATTACGTGTTCGCGCTTTTCTTTAGCCATTTTAAACCTCAGTGTCCTTACAGGACAATGGTGCCTCTGAACAACACATTCAGAGGCACCGTTTTTGTCTTAGTTAATTATTCGACGATCTTAGAAACCACGCCAGAACCGATGGTACGACCACCTTCGCGGATAGCGAAACGCAAGCCTTCTTCCATCGCAACTTTTGCGATTAATTCGATGTTGAATTTGGTGTTGTCGCCAGGCATGACCATGTCGACACCGTCTTCCAACGTAATGTTGCCAGTAACGTCAGTTGTACGGAAGTAGAATTGTGGACGGTAGCCAGAGAAGAATGGCTTTTGACGACCACCTTCATCTTTGCTGAGTACGTACACTTCTGCTTCAAATTTGCTGTGTGGGGTGATAGAGCCAGGCGCTGCTACAACCATACCGCGTTGTACTTCTTCTTTCTTAGTACCACGAAGCAATAAACCACAGTTGTCACCAGGTACGGTTTCTTCCATTTCCTTGCGGAACATTTCGATACCAGTGATAGTCGTTTTGATTGGCTCAGGAATGATACCGGTGATTTCTACATCTTCACCAAGCTTCAATACACCGCGCTCAACACGACCAGTAACAACAGTACCACGACCTGGAATAGAGAAGACGTCTTCAACAGGCATCAAGAATGGCTTGCTCTCGTCGCGAGCAGGCTCTGGGATGTAGCTATCACAAGCGTCCATCAATTCTTTAATACAAGCGAAGGCTTCGTCGTCTGCGCCTTTACCAGCAGCAAACGCATCAGTGGCTTGAAGAGCAGAACCCTTGATGAATGGAATGTCATCACCTGGGAACTCGTAGCTAGAAAGCAATTCACGAAGTTCCATTTCAACCAACTCGAGCAACTCTTCGTCGTCAACTTGGTCAACTTTATTAAGGAATACAACAAGTGCAGGAACGCCAACCTGACGAGCAAGAAGGATATGCTCTTTGGTTTGCGGCATTGCACCGTCAGCAGCAGATACAACGAGGATACCACCGTCCATTTGCGCAGCACCGGTGATCATGTTTTTCACATAGTCAGCGTGTCCTGGGCAGTCAACGTGTGCGTAGTGACGTGTTTCTGTTTCGTACTCTTGGTGAG
This sequence comes from Planctomycetota bacterium, assembly GCA_028280785.1. Classification (GTDB taxonomy): domain Bacteria; phylum Planctomycetota; class UBA11346; order UBA11346; family UBA11346; genus JANQLF01. Next base: position 3,172 of record JANQLF010000289.1, on the reverse strand, counting down.
AAGTAGCAATGGTAATACCACGTGCTTTTTCTTCAGGAGCATTGTCGATGTCTTCGTAGTTGCGCTGTTCAGCGCCACCAGTGAGTGACAAGTACGAGCAGATTGCTGCGGTTAAAGTGGTTTTGCCATGGTCAACGTGGCCAACGGTGCCGATGTTGACGTGCGGCTTATTACGAACGAACTTTTCCTTGGCCATTTGGCAACCCCTAGGGAAAAAAGTTAAAAAGAAATCTCCATGCGATGCATGTAGAAGGTTAATAAAAAGTGGTGCTGCCTCCGAGAGTCGAACTCGGGACCTCATCCTTACCAAGGATGCGCTCTACCACTGAGCTAAGGCAGCGCACACCGATGACTCGGTACTCGCGCACCAGGTCAGGATTTGGAGCCGGCGAAGGGAATCGAACCCTCGTCATCAGCTTGGAAGGCTGTTGCATTACCACTATGCTACGCCGGCCTGCATATCGTAAGAACCGCTGGGCTAACTGACCTTAGTTCTTGATATACAAGCACTTGGTGGGCAGAGATGGATTCGAACCATCGAAGTCGAAAGACAGCAGATTTACAGTCTGCCCCGTTTGGCCACTTCGGTACCTACCCACATATTTTTCAAAGAGCTTCGCTATATGGAGCCACCTGTCAGACTCGAACTGACGACCTGCTGTTTACAAAACAGCTGCTCTACCAGCTGAGCTAAGGTGGCGGCAATAGCGATTACCGCTCTGCACCAGAGAGACCCCCGGTGAAAAGCGGACGCGGGTTGTATAGGGGTGAAAACCGGAGTCAAGCCAAGGGTCTGGCTTTAGTTATGATTTTTTCAAACAAGCGTAGTTACTAGACGCTTTTCACCTTGGGGCTCAGCCCCAGACCCCCGCTTCGCTTTGTCGACCATATTCCTCTTTGAGGAATTCAGGCCAAATAGGCCTGACCTGGTCTCGGCGCGAGCCCATACCAATTCAGATATCGATTGGTGTTAAGTCGAGCTGCCCAATTTTGGCAATGTTACCAGCCAACGGACGGATGTAGGGTTCCACCTTCTCCTGCACCACATCATTTCCAGCTTGGTTGAGCCAATCTCTCGGCATATCTTTGGTTTCTTTGGCTACCGTCGACAGCGGGGTGACAAAGCATTCGACGCCATAGTCAGCACCCTCACCAGTGCGCTTGAAGGCAATCGAGCCTGAAACGGTATCACCAAGGACTGCTGCTACGGCCGCTTCGCCAGCGGCGCGTGCCTCTTTGGCATCGACATCACTAACTACGCCTGGGAAGCAGCGCTGTAAATAGCCGAAGGTATCGGCGCGAATACGGTGCTTGGTATCAGGTTCGAGCTTTTTCAGATGCGCTTTGAGCTGATCGGCCAAGAAGTCACCCAAAGCACCGCTTCCCGAGAGTTGACGATTGCCGTGACTATCCACTTCGCCGAGATCAATGATCGGCGCATCATCAGGACCATGGATACCTTCACTGACAGCGACCACGCAACGACCAAGGCGCTGGTAGCATTCGGTGATGTCATTCAAAAAACCCTCAATCGAAAAATCAACTTCAGGGCAATAAATAAAATGTGGTCCATCTTCTGGAAAGACGCGCGCTAAGACACTCGACGCGGTTAACCAACCGGCATCGCGTCCCATGACAATATTAATCTTCACACCACCAAGCGAACGGTTATCTAAATTATCGCCCATGAAAGCCTGAGCGACCCATTTCGCCGCACTGCCAAAACCAGGCGTATGGTCGGTTACACGCAAATCATTATCGATGGTTTTCGGACAATGGATGCAGCGAAAATCATAGCCGGATTCTTTGGCCATCTCATTAATAATATGCGTGGTCTCTGCAGTATCGTTACCACCGATATAAAAGAAGTAACGAATATTTAATTCTTGAAAGCGCGCGAGAATTTTTTCACAAATTTCTTTAGTTGGCTTTAAGCGCACTGATAATAATGCAGCCGAAGGTGTGTCGGCAACTAATTCTAAATTATCGGGATCTTGCTTTGAAAAATCGCAAAACTCACCATCTAAAATGCCGCGAATACCATGTATGGCACCGTAAACATTCTCAATTTCTTTTGCAGCTAAGGCGGCTTTCACAACACCAACGAGGGTTTGGTTAATAACTGCAGTCGGACCACCCGACTGACCAACCATTGCATTTCCACGTGGGGCCATCGAAACCGTTTCCTTTTTTTATATTAGTGTGCAGCGAGTTGCGCTTTAGCAGCCTTTGGTTGTCCAATATCAGCAAGCAAATCATCAAACCATTTCACATCGGTATTAAATGGTTTACCGCCTGCAATGCGATCAAACTCAATAGCGCGCAAAACATTGTTTTGCTCTTCGTCATGTCCAATCACACCACCTTCGCCACGCATTGCGCAATCAACTGCCAAGTCCGTGCACGACTTAATCAATCGCAAATCTGTTGGATTAGCTGGAGCACTGCGACCATAATAACCGCTTTTTTGGACTAAGGTTTTTTCAGCGCCAATACGCTCAGCAAATTGCTTCGCAAACCACGCACCAGGATTAACAGCGTCAAGTTTCACATGACCAAATGCGTCACGCGGCACTTCTTCGCCCGCTTTTTCCATTTGCTCAACAATGCTTTCAACACCTGCACCTTCGGCGATGAAAATATTGACGTTGTCGAGTTTATCCATGACTGCCGTTAAACGCTTGGCTTCGGCATCAATATCAATTTCTAATTCAGGAATATAAACTGCATGCACATCGTATTGTTCTTTAGTAATGCTTAAGCCAGGAACACAGTCGCGTTTTTCGTTAAGCATGTGATATTTATTAGCCGTTGCCGCCGTTAACCAACCACAAGAACGACCCATGACTTCATGTACGCTCAACATGCGCGGATTAGCGCTGCATTCACTAACTACATTTGCAAAATATTCAGCACCCTCTTCAGCTGCCGTCCATGCACCTAAGCTTTGTTTAATTGGAATAACATCGTTATCGATGGTTTTTGGCAATCCAACCACCGTTAAATCATAATCGTGTTCTTTTAAATAAGCTGCTAAGTCAGCCGCTGTCGTATTGGTATCATCACCACCAATTGTATGCAATACACCAACACCATCTTTAGTTAATTGATCTGCCGCTACTTGTAGTGGCACTTCACCGTCTTTGACCAAACCACGTTTCAAACAATCTTC
>JANQLF010000225.1 GCA_028280785.1 Planctomycetota bacterium | reverse complement strand
TCTTATGGTGACAATTATATATCCATTTGTCACATTTTGGGTTAAATATATCTTTATATCTTCTTATAACTACAGCAAACGAGGCACCGATGCGCCACTACGAATGCGGCTTCGGTACTCACCCGGAGGGCATGATAAATATTGGTCGAAAGCTCGATAACATGCCGGCAGCGAACCAAAGCCACTGTCTAGTGCGACACGCAATACATCATCATCGGTGGTCGCCAATAAACGCTGTGCATACGCCAAGCGCAAACGCGTTAAATGTTTTTGAATGCTGCAACCCACATATTGCTTAAATAAACTAGAGGCCCAGCGCGGATTTAATTGCGTTGCTTCAGCGATACTCGTTGCAGTAATACCACTTGCCGCTTCGTTGGATGCGAGCGCTAACATCAACTGCACAGATTCCGGCAACTGTTCACAGTGGGCTTGGCTATCAACCGTTGCTTTCAATAAGCGACGCAAACGTGCCTGCATTTCCAACTGAACAATTTTTATTAATTCCTTATCACCGCTCTGTAATTCTTCAACCCAACGGCAAAACATCTCCATATCTTGGGAGGCATGATCAAGACCATCTGGATCTATAATCAATGAACCGCTAAAAAAGCGCTCCACACCTATCAAATCCCATGACAGCACTTCAGAAAAAGGAATAGTCACCCACACAAATGGTCCGGATTTGGTCTCAGTAAAATGTGGGATGGCCGCCCAGAATGCTGCCATAGATCCTGCTGGTATTTTTATTTTCTCCGAACCAAACCGACAGGTCATCGCACCAGATAAGGACAAGTTCAACTCAAGATCGGCATGACAGTGTGGCTGGAACAAATAGGGACGACAGATCTCAGCATCATAGCCATAGCTCACATCCTGCCCAGATTGGGAGGCCTGAAAAATCGAGAAGCGGTCTCGATATGCCGAGAAGACAGGCTGCTTAGAAGACATTAATATCCTATTATCGTTTATGAGGGCAGAATACAATGAATAAACACCGTCAACGCGTTCTCGACAGCCTTAATCACCAAGAACCAGATCGCATTCCTATCGATCTTGGTGCCACTCCAACCAGCGGCATCCATGTTAGTTGTGTCGCCGCCTTGCGCGAACACTTCAGACTCGAAGCAAAACCTGTAAAAGTGATAGAGAGCTATCAGATGCTCGGTGAAGTAGATGAAGAGCTGCGCGAACACCTCGGTGTCGACGTTGTCGGCATCCCTTCACGTATGAGCATGTTTGGTTTTGAAAACAGTGGTGAACAATTATGGCAAACACCATGGGGCCAAGAAGTGATCGTCCCCAGTGCCTTTCACACCACGACCGATGCCAATAATGATATTTTAATTTATCCCCAAGGTGATACCAAGGCCAATGCCAGCGGCAAAATGCCGCATGATAGTTATTTCTTTGATACGATTATTCGTCAGTCAGAACCGGATCTTGATTTAGATGATGCTGATCCGATGGATAATTGCGAAGAATTTGGACTCATCAGTAATACTGATTTAGATTACTTTGAACAAGGAATCAGTGAAGCCGAACAAAGTGGTTGTGCCATTGCAGCATGCATACCCGGGACAGCTTTGGGGGATATTGCATTAGTTCCTGCTCCATTCATGAAACAACCAAAAGGCCTACGTGATATTAGCGAATGGTACATGGGGATCATTTCCAACCCAGAATACATCGAACACATATTCGCCTATCAAGTCGACATCGCACTACAAAATTTAGAGAAAATATTTGAGCGTATTGGCAATCGATTAGACGTTGCTTTTTTATGTGGAACTGATTTTGGCACACAAATAGGTACATTCTGTAGCCGCGATACTTTTGATGAAGTATGGCTCCCCTATTATAAAAAAATCACCGGATGGATTCATCAACATACCACTTGGAAAACGTTTAAACACAGCTGTGGTGCAGTGGCTGAATTTATTCCCAACTTCATTGAGGCTGGTTTTGACATCTTAAATCCGGTTCAGTGCTCAGCAGCGGGTATGGATCCACGCAAGCTCAAAGAACAATATGGTGATGGCATTGTATTTTGGGGTGGTGCCATCGACACCCAACACTGTTTACCATTTGGCAGCCCAGATGAAGTCCGGCAACAAACACTAGACCGCTGTGAAATTTTTTCCAAAAACGGCGGCTTTGTATTCAATTCTATCCATAATATCCAAGCGCGAACGCCGATTGAAAACATTGTTGCCTACTTTGAAGCCGTTCAGGAATTCCATACCGCAGGTGTTTAAAACGCCATGCGTCCCCAAGAAGGTGTTGGATCTGGATTGAGGCCAAGGATTTCACGTGCTGTTTTAACATAATAACGATAGTTTTCTAAAGGTGTGCCGTTGGGAATACGATGATCTAAACCAAAGACAACACCGCCCGTGCGCATGCTTTCTTGCATTTTATATTCAAGCTCGCGACGAATATCCGCTTTGCTTTGTCGCAATACAAATTTATCAATCCCACCATAAAATTTCAAATCAGTTCCATACTGTTGACGTACCTGGACCATATCCATGCCTGCTGCTGGCTCCATGGGATAAAAGGTGTTAATGCCAGCATCAATAAATGCTGGAATGACGCTTTCGATATTACCATCGCTATCCTGCTGAAAAAGCGTCGTCCCACGCTCTTGCAATAAATCCCAAATTTTTCGATAATAGGGCTGAATAAACTCACTGATGATGTTTGGTCCTATTAACGATCCACTTTTCCCAGCTAAATCTTCATGGACACTGAGAATATTAACCGGAACTTTCTCACTAACACGCTCATAAATACGAAAACAGGTATCAGCGATAGTCTGCATGATATCATGCATCAATTCAGGTTCTTCATAATAAGCTAGGCATGCGAATTCATCACCCATTAATTGACGTGGTTCATCAAAACCACCAGGAATGGCAACGGTAATCTATGCTCCAACGTCATAAGCTGCTACAGCCTGTTCAAGCCTATCTTCACTGAAGCGTTCCTCTAAAAATTCATAGCGTGGTTTTAGTTGCAGCCATGAATCCCAATCAGAAACCGGATAATTTTCCGGCAACGGAATACTCGCCACACGTTTACATAATTTCATACGCCGCCCGTAGCGGTCTAAGCTTATTAAATGCTCATCGGTTTCTTCTATAATTTTCTCACTGTAACCATTATCCAAAATACCAGTATGCACAACAACTCTATGACGCTTCACATAATCAAAACCAAATGCCTCCAGGCTAATCTCAGCTTCGCTTGCCCCTTGCGCACGCCACTCCTCTGGTAGCCCCACCAAGCACCCAAAGAGTTCCGAAAAAATTGGACGCTCTACCCGTCGACCAGTCATGTAATCCAAGTATTGCTCGCGCTCTATCTCCACACCCTACTCCTATAGTAATCGATAGAGTATAAGTATAGTTTATCAAATAATCTATTATATTAATGAGTCTTTTGGTATAATTTTCGACACTCACAATCACTCAAATCCAACTTGCACATTACATATTTATGGATATGTTTGTCCTAATTAGGAGATGGCATGCCACCACTAAGCATCAGTAGCCCTGTTGGGGATTTTGTTACCCACAATCAGTATTGTACCAGCATTCTAAATAAACACGGCATCGATTTTTGTTGTGGTGGTCACATTCCGTTGAATACGGTTTGTAAGCGACAAAATATTGATGTGGCTAATGTTTTTAGCGAACTACAGGGCATTGCCACCAACAAGGCGGTCAACCACATAAATTGGCAAGATGAAAGCCTTGAAACATTAATCCATCACATCCTCGATACGCACCACGTGTACGTTAAACAAGAACTCCCGCGACTGAGCGAATTAGTCAATAAAGTCGCATCGGTCTATCCCTTAAAAGAACCATGGGTTACTGATTTACGACTCATCTGGCAAGAACTCCATGATGAACTCACAGCTCATTTACAAAAAGAAGAACAGGTATTGTTTCCACGCGTACTAGAGATGTGTGCTGCGGAAAAGGGCGCAGATCTACCACCCTTCCATTGTGGCAGTGTCCAAGCGCCAATCCAAGTCATGGAAATCGAGCACGACCATGCCGGTGATGCTTTACGTAAATTACGTAAGATCACAAATAATTATACAGCACCTGATAATGTTTGCACTACCTTTAAGGTGATGCTCCAGGGGCTTGAAGAATTTGAAGCTGACCTTCATCAGCACGTGCATAAAGAAAACAATATTATGTTTGCAAAAGCCTTAGAACTCGAAAACAGTTTGATACATAAATTGTGATCACCTGTACGCAACAACAATTCTGATAATTTTGATTGGGACGTTTATCAATTATCCAAACACATTACGCACCGCTTGTAGATAACGATAGCCCCAGCGCATATCCGGTAATAAATAGCTTCCTTCGGTCCATTCATTCCAACTATTGATGGTCAGCAATGGCACTTGGTCTGGACGTTCATCCATAAATTGCCTCGCTCGCCATAAACACGCTTCAAAGGCATCCGGTGTTGAACCCATTACAGCCGTTTTCATGGATGGATGGCGATGGGTATTATCCCAACCAATAGAAACATGGGGGAAATAAATATTATACGCTTTTTCAAAATAGTCCCAACACGAGAAAGATTTTTGAGCCCACTGCACATAATCTCCCTCCGAACCGCTTTCCATGCAATACTGATAACTCGTAGCTGAATCAAAATTCAATGCACGAGCAGTTTGATAGACATTTGAAATCGGCAGCACATCAACAGCTTCCTGGACAACACTGTGGTCAGCGCGGGCAATAGCCTGGATATGTAAACCCGGCAAACCCTTATCCACACAACGCTGACGCATCCATGCAAAAGCTTCAACTGCTGCTTCCTCGCTACCTAAACCAGCAATAAATTCGGGATACATGAAAATCGAAAAAACTGGCTTGCCATCAATACAATAATACGAATCAATTTTAAAATAATTCTCAATGATACGATCAAACATCGGTTCTAAAACCTCTCGGCTGACACGACCGGTCCATAGCTCTTCATGCTCATCGACATGCATATTCCACAACGAGGTCGCCGGATGGTTTGCCCACATCAAATAAAATTTTGTGTCAGTCCCTTCTAAAGCAGGAATAAGTCCATCATTTAATTGACGCTCAAAACAAGCTTGTTCGTCGTACCAATACCAATCCATAATAAAAGTGTTGATGCCGTGGGCACGAGCTAAATCCACATGCTGACGCATCACCAAGGGATCCGCTTCATCCTGATAACCAAGTAAAGGAATACGTGGCATATCATGACCAGGAAATCGTGGTGTACCCCGACGCACTGTATACCATTCGCCATCTTTTTCAGGCCACCAGTGTTCCATCCGTGGTTCATAATGATATGAAGGCCAAATATAGGCTGCAACATCGTAATGGCTCATGGAATAACTCTTATGGTAAAGTGCAGAATTCTATGTCTTCAAAAAAAATATTTCCAGGATCAAGCACTCCTTTTTTCGCACATATTACCGATTCCCCAATTAATGGTAGTCAAATCGTTTGCGAAACGTGCTCGGACTATCGCCAGTCATTTGCTTAAAACGACGGTTAAATGTCGGGATACTTGAGAAGCCACAATCCAATGCGATATCGGTGATGCTGTGATTGCTTTTCTCCAACCCTTCTTTTGCAGCGTTTATACGAATACTGTTTAAATATTCCAAAAATGTTTGGCGAAAATGTTTTTTAAGTAAAATGTTCAAAGTAGACTCACTCATACCGCAGGCATGCGCACATTCGCTTAACAATATTGGTGAACGATAATGTGTACGCAGAAAATTATCAATATGACTGATGCGCTCTAAATCACGACTGTCTACATCTGAATCGGGCAAGACCTTTGACAACTGCCAGCTATGCGATTCGCTTAATAATGCCAAAATACGCATTACTAAAGCGATGCCAAATAGGCCATCACTGCGTGGCACTTCATGCAATATATCAACAATCTGTGCACAGACCTGTTGATTAAATTGCAAACCATATCGTGAACGCGCAATAATTGGTCTAATAGCTTGATATTCTGGCATACGTGTACGCATACCCTCAATAATGTCTGCCGAAAACCAGATAGTGCGCGAGCGTATTTTTCGACCATCCGGCAAGAAACCATCGGTGTAAAAGGTATGGGGAACCGATGGTGCAAATAAAAAAATGGTAGGTCCACCACAGCCTGCGGCAAAATTACCTATCTTGTAGTGGCAGTGACCTTCCTCGATAATTAGTAATTCAAAGCAGTTATGGCTATGATAAAAATACGGCCACCGCGATGCTGCGCTCAAAACACCCACATGACAACTGCTCCCCGGGGAAATTGGTTCTAGTTGACTTCCATTATCATGTGTTATCCGTGCCTGCATTAGGATCATTTTCTCAAAACTAATCACTATTCAAGATAAATATATCTTTTTAACGATTTTTGATAAGAATTTAACTCATTTTGATAACTAAATTTGAGAACTCTGATTAGTACAATGAGTAGCAGACCATGCTTTTCGGGTAGGATATGGCGTTAAGTACCAAACAACGCCATCACACACAGGAGCACATTATGCTTTGGGGATACGCTGGAGTACCATGTTCAGACTTTCGTTGGTGGGACGGAGATCAAACATTCAACAAACTGAGATGGTGTGCTAAACATAACTTCAAAGCTACTGGCCTAGGGCTCCAGGAAATGGAGGATCCAAAACGTCGTGATAAAATACTTGAATTACGTGAGGTTGGCGACCTCCAATTATGTCCCGGCTTCCATGCACCATTGTGGAAGAACGGTATTAATGAAGCACTGAAAAAAGCAGACGAATTTATTGCGCTATTAGAAAAATACCATCACGATATCCACGCCCCTATTGTGTGCACAGGTGCTGGCGGCATGCATCGTTTCAACCGCAGCTACACACTGGAACAACAACTCGACTTGCTCACTGAACTGATGACGCCCGTTGCCCAAGCATGTTATGAACTTGGCTGTCCACTAGCAATTGAAAATCATGGAGATTACTACTGCTCAGATTTAGTCGAATTATGCAAACGCGTACCACACCTAGGTATTCAACTCGATACTGGTAACTGTTACTTAATTGGTGAAAAACCGTTACCAGCAGCAATCGAAGCAGCACCCTACGTACTCAGCACACATTTTAAGGACCACATTGTTTACCCTTCTCCATGTGGTGAGCATCGTAAAGAAGGCGGCCTATGTTTTTGTATCGATGGTGCTCCACTTGGTGATGGCGATGTCCCACTCCGTGAAATGTTTCACGCAATAGTTAAAGCAAATGCTCATCCTGAAAAAATAGTATTTTTGTGGGAATTAGTACCGCCAAAAGGCATGAACCATTACGACGCATTAGAACGCAGTTGGGAATTTTGTTACTCATTAGAAAAGGAGTTAGTTACATGTCAGCATTAAAAAGCATAGTCATTGGTTGTGGTAGCATGGGCAACAATCAAGCAAACATCTTGCAATCACTAGATGAATATGAGTTAGTTGCAGTTGTCGATATTTTTGAAGAAGCTGCCAAGAAAACTGGAGAAAAACTTGGTGTCCCATGGTCATGCAACCTTGAGCACGTCCTTAATGAATATGACATTGATGTTGTCGCCATCTGTTCCAGCAATAAAGGACACGCTGAAGCATGCATATGCGCAGCGCGTCATCAAGTCAAAGCCGTTTACTGCGAAAAACCCATGGCGATTAATTTGGGTGAAGCAAAAGAAATGCGTGCAACCTGCGAAGAACACGGTGTTATTTTAATTATTAATCACCAAAGGCGTATTGGTGAAGATATGCGTGCCATGAAAAAGGCAATTGATGACGGATTAATTGGTGAAATTATTCGCATTCGAACTGATAATGGCGGGGATATTCTTTCAGATGGCACACACGGCATTGATTCAATGTGTTACCTTGCGAATGATGCTGAAGTGAAATCTGTAACCGGCCTTGTACACCGAAAAAACTATAATGACTCTGACGATGAAGCTAGTGGCTACGAAAAAGGAAATGGCTATCGCTTCGGCCATGCCATTGAAGATGGCGGTGTTGGATTCATTGAATTCGCCAATGGCATTCGCGGTGAAGTGTACTGTGGTGATATGGTATTAAAACGTACGGCCTATCAGTGTTATGAAGTGACTGGCACCAAAGGACGTTTATGGCGTGTCGGTGATTATGGCCGTACTGGAGGTTGCAACGTCTTTATTGATGATGGCAATGATGACAGCTATGATATTCAAAAAAATATCGGTGATGACAAGTGGATGTATCGACCACGTAATAACACCTGGCGTCCGTTAATTGATGACCTCGCGGGTAAAGAAAATGGCATTGAAAAATCCTATAAAATCTTAGCCGATTGTCTCAAGACTGGGGCAACTCATCCAATGAGTGGCAACATAGGCTATACCGATATGGAAATTGTCATGGCTATCTATGAAAGCGCACGTCTCGGTCACGCTGTTGCACTTCCTCTACAACAAAATGATTTTCCATTAGATTTAATGATTGCCGAGCAACAACTTCAAACAAACAAAGTTCAATAAGGAAACGCAATGAAAGTCTCCTGCAGCCTCAGCGCCTTTAAAGGCACTTTTACCAATGCACTCGATCAGGCAAAACGTCTGGGCTTTGAATACATTGATCTCATCTGCATTCCTGGGTGGAATCACATTATGCCAGATAAAGTCGCTGACGACCCTATTAAGATTGCAGATGAAGTATCTGCCCAACTCACTGAACGCGGTTTAACAGCGGTAGCCTTAAATTGCGGCATTGATAATCCTCATGATCGCAATGATCAAAACATAAATAAAAAACGTAGTCGTGAAATTAAAGGCCTAGCTACATTCGCTGAACATCTTGGGGTAAATGTCGCATCATTTTTTCCCGGACCTAAATGGCAAAGTCTTGAGCGCGACCCGCAAGAAGTCTTGGAACACAGTATCGCCACTTTTTGTGAATGCCTGAACATTGGCACAGCACATGGCGTAAAAATAATACCAGAACCGCACTGGAATACACAACTTGAAACATTGCAACAATTACGTGATTTATGCGATGCCATGCCTGAAGTCGAATTTGCTTGTGATCCGAGCCATCTCGTTTGTGCAGGTGAATCTGCTTCTGTGTGGCAAGAATTTTACCCACGGGTTGTGCATGCCCACCTTCGTGATGCACAAGCCGAAAAGCTCTGCGTCGCCTGGGGTCAAGGGCACATTAATCGCTCATGGATTCAGGAACTCGCTGATAGTGGATACAACGGTTATGTCGCGGTGGAATATTTGCCTAATGACGATGGATTTGACGAGGAGTCAATTCGTAAATGTGCCAGCGACATTAGAGATGTTACCGCTCACGCATTACAATAGAATGACTCCTCGTAAGCAGTATCGAACAGTGCTTTTTGTTCGGGGGCTACTGTCCCGGTTCCCCTCGCTCACGTTGTCGTTTATTATTTTTCGTTGCTATGCTCCGTAAAATTGTTTGGCAAGTAGCAAATACCATAAACTCGGTGCTCGCCTTCTGATGCAGAGAGATCTCCAGTTATTCATAAAATGATTCTTCGTAGGCCGTGTCAAATAAAGCAAGCACGTGTTCTGGGGGAACATCACCCATGATGTTGTGAACCTGAGTAAAGGTAAAACCACCGTGTTCTTTGAAGATATTGGCGGTTTTACGCACATGTGTTTTTAATTCCTCAACACTACACTTGCCTAATACATTCTGGGTATCGCAAGCACCACCCCAAAAATGTATGCGTTCACCAAATTCCTGTTTTAAATCATCAGGATCCATATTATCTGCTGATATCTGCACTGGATTTAAAATATCAATGCCAGCATCGGCAATCATACCGATCAACGGCCGAATAGAACCACAACAATGTAAAAATACTTTTATATCGGAATTATTATGCACATGACCGCAAAAAGCTGTGTAATAGGGCATGCAAAATTCTTCGATATGCGCTGGTCGACATAGGGGTCCGTTTTGAGTTCCCATATCATTACCAATTGAAATTAAATCTACATACTGACCGAATGACGTGTTCATACGGTCAAAACGTTGGATACTCGACTCCAACAGTCGTTGATTATCGGCATGCACTTCCTCAGGATCAGTAATCATGCGCATGCCCTGTTCAATATCGGTAAAAAAAGTACCACCAATACCCCACGATGCATAACCATTGTACATTAAAGCATAATCTGTTTCTTTATATAATCGCTCCGCTTCATCTGCTAGCATTTTTAACAGTTCATCGTCATCTAAATTATGCCAACCACTACTTAACCAGTCACCATCGAAAAAATAACCACCGTTAGGCATCCGCATACTAAGATCGTCTTTAGTAACAATCCAATCACCATCATTATTTAATTGCGGTTTATAATCCTGCGGCACTTTAAATGCATAATGACCACGCGGCTGCCAGACATTTGGATTCTGCCAACGTGGTTCAACTGCCACGACATCAACATGCAGACGCTGACGAACGGTTTCATCAACCGTTGCTAATCCCTGCACCAGATCAAACATATTTATATCATCACAAGGCAAACCCAAATAATTTAATAAATTAAAATAAGCAAAAGCAGAAATACCTGTTGATGGGTGGGCGCCTAAATCAATCGGGTAACGATCAACAGATTCTCTACGTATCGCGCGCTGTACGCGTTGACGTGCAGTCATCGTTTCATGTGGCAGAAGGACAGACATCGCAACTCCTAGAATTGGCTTTATCTGGTCATTCTAACATATTTTTACTGATTTTATACGGACATCATCGGACATTATTTTGCTTTATTCGGACACTTCTACTGTTCAATCAATACATCCGCGTTTTCACTGAAAGCCGTAATATCGTCCTCGTTAATGATACAATTCTGTTCACGCAAGATCTGCTGTAATTCACTTATGGGTACATCTCGCGGTACACAATGTTGATCAATTGCCAGAGACGCTGCAACACCAGCCGCCTCACCCATAACGCCACATTGTGGCATGACGCGCAAGCTTCCCAATGCTTCATGATCGGTACTCGCACATCGACCAGCTACTAAGAGATTGTCAACGTCTTGGGGTACGATAATACGATATGGTATTTGATAACGAAATTCTTGTTCAGGTCGCCATTGTTTTTTATCCATGCCAGGACCGGTTGTTCCATGAATATCGATAAAAAACGAACCATAACCAATACTGTCATCAAACGTGCATTCACCAACAACATCTTCGCGAGTCAATGTATAGACACCATGAATGCGCCTACTTTCACGAATGCCTACTGTATTAGGCGTACTGATCATGTAGCAATTTTCAAAACCTTTTAAATATTTTCTAAATACCGCTATTGATTCATATGCCTGCTTGCGTCCTTCAATAGTTGCAGCCGTTAAATCATCGGCACTACACGAATCGACAAAATTAATATGAGTAAAATTAATACCAACTTGATCAGGCCGTGTTGGAGTCCACCAAAAGCCCATGATTTTAGACTGAAACGGACGCATGTCACCATTTTGCTGGGCTTCAGCCCACACTTCTTCCATGCCGTAGGATGTACGTTGTTGTTTATGCTGTTCCCAATTAACACCACCTATGGTAAACATCATGGTCATTGGCTGGCAATGTCCGGTTTCTTCATCACCTTGTGAAAAAGCACACCCACCTGATGCAGCAACATCACCATCACCACTGCAATCAATAAATTGTTTAGCTCTAATTAATTGCCTACCACTTTTATTTTGAACAATAATTCCAGTCACCGCACCATTTTCGACAACAGCCTCACTGAAGAACGAATGATACAATAAGTCGCAATGACATTCCTCAGCCATTTTTTCCAAGACTAATTTTAAACCTTCAACTTCAAAATCGACATTACCTGCCGTAACCACACCATAACCCTCATCAGCAACACGTAACGCCACTTCGCGCGGAATACCACCGACAACCACAGTTGATGAACCCCAAGCAC
>JANQLF010000196.1 GCA_028280785.1 Planctomycetota bacterium | reverse complement strand
GCATTATTTATTGCCTGTGGACAAGATGCGGCATGTGTGGCTGAAGCGGCTGTCGGTATAACGCGATTTGAGGTAGGGCCCGAAGGAGAGCTTTATGCTTCGGTAACATTACCTAATTTAATTGTCGGCACGGTCGGTGGCGGTACTGCATTACCGACACAGCAAGCCTGTCTCAAATTAATGGGTTTGGCTGGTTCAGGTCATGCGCGTGCATACGCGGAAGTCTGCGCAGGTTGTGTTTTAGCAGGTGAATTATCAATTATCGGTGCATTGTCAGCCGGCGAATTTACTGACGCCCATAAGCGCTTAGCTCGAGATCGTTAAGATGAGTGAAGCGCAAGGCCTGGCGCGGTGGTGGATTTATCAGCGTGAGCGTTTCCCTTTAGCAGGTCATGCACCATTAATTTTATCATTTAGTTTTTGTGCAGTTGCCTTTAGTGCGCGTCTACGTGCTGATATTTGGCCGATGTGGGAAAGTGTCGCTGTAGCTTTTGTTTGTTGTTTATTGTTCTTTTTGCAATTACGCATCGCTGATGAATTTAAGGATGCTGAAGAAGACGCGCGTTGGCGACCCTATCGTGCCGTGCCACGTGGTTTAGTGACGCTGCGAGAACTAGCTTGGGTTTTTGCTGGTGCAGCACTTATTCAAGCGGTCTTGTCTTATTGGTGGTCACCGGGATTAGTGTGGGTACTCATCGGTGCCTGGATATATCTCTCGTCGATGTCATTTGAATTTGGGATGCGTCGGTGGCTGAAGGCGCATCCGATTATTTATTTGGTATCGCATATGTTAATTATGCCTATTGTAGACTTTTTTGCGACTGCCAGTGACTGGGTGCCAACAATTGGTAAGCCACCGATGGGTCTCGCTTATTTTTTAATAGCAAGTTTTTTTAACGGAATTGTTATTGAAATTGGTAGGAAAATACGCGTAACCGACGATGAAGAAGAAGGTGTAGAAACATACAGTTCTTTATGGGGTTATAAACGAGCAGCTATCGTGTGGATTATCATGTTGCTGTGTGTGCTTGGCTTCGCGGTAATGGCTGCAAGCGAAGTTAATGCAGTTTTGGCAGTGAGTAGCATTTTGTCTGCTACATTGATTGTTGTGATTGCGATGACCATTGCATTTATTCGTAACCCAAGCTCAAAAGGGGCTAAACGGATCGAACTTATGGCAGGTATCTGGACTATTATTTTGTACCTCACATTGGGTGTTGTACCGGGACTGTGGCATGGATAAGCAACACATACTTGGTCCTGGTGATGCCATGCAATTAACTGAAGTTGGTGGCAAGGCGTTTGCGCTCTACTCACTACAACATTTACCGATTCCACCGTGGTTAGTTTTAGCGCCGAGTGCATTTATCGTAAGCAAATGCGGTGACGATCAAAATACCTGGCAATTGGATAAGCAGATCGAAAAAGAGCTCAATGAGCGTCTTAAGTTGTTGGATGCTGAATATGTTGCTGTTCGATCATCAGCAGTTGATGAAGATGGGTCGTCGTTCAGTTTTGCAGGGCAATTAGAATCTTATCTCGGTGTTGAGAAAAAAGATATTTCACAGCGTATTGTTGATGTTTGGAAATCTGGATTCACCGAACGAGTGAATAAATACAGGGAAGAAAATAATTTAGGTCGGGCTATGGCTCCGGCTGTTATTATCCAAGCGATGGTCATGGGTGATGCCGCGGGCGTGGCATTTTCTGTCGATCCCATTACTGGTCGCTGGCGCCAAGCTTTAGTGTCATCAGTTTTTGGTTTAGGTTCAGCCTTAGTTGATGGCAGTGTTGACGCAGATACTTGGCGCGTTGATCGTAGTAATTCAATTAGCGATAGAACTATTGCAGATAAAAAATTAATACATCAGGTTGAGGATGGCCAAGAACTTGAGCGTGAGCTAGATGCTGAAAAATCAAAATCAGCCTCATTGACAGACGACCAAATCATTCGCGTTGCGCAATTGGCCCGACAATGTGCAGCGTATCGTGGGCAACCACAAGACATTGAATGGGCAATCAAAGACGATCGCCTGTATTTGTTACAGTCACGTCCGATTACTACCTTATCACAAATTCATGATCCTGATGAAGGTTTCGCTATTTGGGATAATAGCAATATAGCCGAGTCCTATGGCGGGGTCACGACACCGCTGACTTATAGCTTCGCGCGTAGTATTTATGAATCGGTGTATCGACAATTTTGCAAACTGATGGGCGTACCGCGTTCAGTTATTGCGGCCAATGAAGAAACCTATCGTGGATTATTAGGGCTCATGCATGGACGGATGTATTATCAATTGTTAAATTGGTATCGCTTGCTCGCCTGTTTCCCGGGTTTCTCATTTAATCGTGGATTTATGGATCAGATGATGGGCGTGCAAGAGGATAGCGGTGCGCTCATTGATGAAATCTTACAGCAACGTAGTGGTTTTGATAAGTTTCTCGACGTTTTCCGTTTAATGAAGTCAATCGGTGGCATGTGGTGGAATCACCTGACTATTAAATCTCAGGTACGTCGTTTTTATAAACGCTTAAATAATGCCTTGCGTGATCCAGAGATTGCTCACGAGGATATGACGGCAGTTGAGCTTATGCAAGATTACCGTGATCTTGAAGGACAATTGTTGCTCAAGTGGGATGCGCCATTGGTTAATGATTTTTTTGCGATGATTTTCTACGGTATTCTTAAAAAATTATGCACAAAATGGTGTGACGACAGCGATGGATCCTTGCAAAATGATTTAGTTGGTGGTGACGGCAATGTGATCAGTGCAGAGCCGGCTCGACGGGTTAAGACAATGGCAGCACTGATTGAAGATGATGAAACCTTTGTCACTGCTTTGCGTAACGATGCTATTGAACAGTTGGAGGTGCATATTCGTCAGCATCAAGAATTGTATAAACAATACCAAGAGTATTTGCATATATTTGGCAATAGATGTGTTGATGAATTAAAGTTGGAGAGTCCGACGCTCTATGATAACCCAATTCCACTCTTACGTGCAATAGGCCATTTTGCTGGACGTGAGCAAACGGTGTCGGATGACCATGCATTAACAGCACGTCAAGAAGCCGAGAAAACAGTTAAGAGTAAAATTGGATCCAAAATATTTAAACGTATGATTTTTGCTTGGGTTTTGAAGCATGCCCGTGGCCGTGTTTCAGATAGAGAGAATTTGCGTTTCGAACGCACGCGCTTATTCGGTCGAATACGGAAAATATTTGTAGAAATTGGAAAGCGATTTACCGCAACAGGTGTTTTAGACACAGCGCAGGACGTGTTCTATTTGGAAAAAGATGAAATATTAAATTTTATCAATGGCATTGCGTCTTGCCCAGATCTGCGTGGTGTTGCCCAGGTCCGTAAACAACATTTTGAACAATACGAGGACTTAAAACCGATAGCCAATCGCTTTAAGACCTATGCCATGCCTTTTGTTGGCAATGATTTTTATCGAGCTGATCGCGAAGCTGCGGAGCAATTAGACGGCGAATTGCGCAAGGGATTGGGATGTTGCCCGGGTGTAGTGCGCGGTCGGGTCAAGGTTGTGCGCAATCCTGCAGGGGTTGAATTACCTGCTGGTTGTATTTTGGTTGCTGAACGGACTGACCCGGGATGGATCATGTTATTTCCTGCGGCGTCGGGGCTCTTAGTCGAACGTGGTAGTCTTTTATCGCATTCAGCAATTGTTTCACGCGAACTTGGTTTACCTGCTGTCGTCGCTGTGCCAGAAGTGACAACATGGTTGCAGGATGGTGATGAAGTTGAATTTGATGGGAGTAGTGGCGAAGTGCGTTTAATAAAGCGAGCTAACGATGAGTAGTGATAATACAGAAGTCGCTGCCAAAACTAATTTCGATATTATACGCTATGCGCAATGCTGGGAAGATGCGGATATTTTAATGGAGGCGTTGAATATCCAAAAGGGTGATGTGTGTTTAGGAATCGCATCAGCTGGGGAAAATTGTTTATCAAAGTTGGTGTTTAATCCCAAACGTGTGATTGCTGTAGATATGAATCCAGCGCAGTTGGCCTGTCTGCAATTGCGGGTTGCTGCCTATAAGAAACTCGATCATCAAGAATTGCTAGAATTAATCGGATCCAGACCGAGTGAACAGCGCTTAAAATATTATAAAGCATGTGAACCGCTTTTGGACGATGAAGCTCGTGCATTTTGGCAAGCGCATTTGCCAGAAATACATGCAGGGATAGGCGGCGCTGGTAAGTTTGAACGCTACTTTAACATGTTTCGCTCCCGCGTCATACCATTTATTCATACGAAGCGACGTGTGCGGCAATTACTTAAAGGTGGAGATCTAGAAAGTAGAAGAAAATTTTATAATAGACGCTGGAATAATTTACGCTGGCGTTTTATGTTTCGCGTCTTTTTTTCACGTTGGATGATGGGGCGTCTTGGCCGTGACCCTGCTTTTTTTGCTTATGTTGAAGGGTCAGTTGCTGATCGAATTTTAGAGCGAACGCGCCATGCATTATGTGAACTTGATCCTGCGGATAATCCTTACTTACATTGGATTATGACCGGTACACATGGTAACGCATTGCCATTTGCGCTTCGCGCTGAAAATTTTGATGCGATACGAAATAATATAGATCGTTTAGAGTGGCGATTAGGCACTGTTGAATCGGTGCTCGAAGAATGCGGTGAAAACAGCATCGATAAATATAACCTCAGTGACATTTTTGAATATATGTCAGAAGACGCCTATAAAGTATTGCTGCAACGGCTCATCGACTGTGCTCGTCCACAGGCGAGATTGGCATATTGGAATATGTTGGCACCACGTTCTGCTCCACCAGATTGGAGCGATCGTATCAAAGCAGTCGGCACACTTGGTCCTGATTTACTCAAGCAAGATAAAGCATTTTTTTATTCAGCCTTCCATGTTGAGGAACTTGTGTGAATCCATTCGTTGGAATTGCAATTGTTCTCACAGCGCTGATTTCCTTGTTGCTGCTTTGTCGTTTACTGATGAAGCGGGAGGTTTTGGGCGCTGAATTAGCAAGAAAAATGGTTCACGCCGGTATGGGCGTCATTACGGCGTGTTTCCCGCTGATGTTTGTGGAATCGTGGCCAGTTTATGCGTTGAGTGGTCTCGCTGTAGCGAGTTTATTCCTTATTCGTTTAATACCCAAACTTCGTAATGATATCGGATCTTCATTACATGGTGTGGAACGATTCTCGCTTGGAGAAATTTATTTTCCACTTGCCATCGCGCTTATTTGGTATTTAGGAAACCATCAGCCAATATTGTATAGTTTGTCAGTCTTAGTCCTGGCATTTGCAGACGCAGGTGCAGCGCTCATCGGAACGCGTTTTGGCAAGCGGCATTATACCACTCTTGAAGGTCACAAATCATGGGAAGGTAGTTTAGCGTTTTTTGTGATTTCGTTTGCATTAGTGTTTCCTGTTGTGTGGCTCTTAATCGGTGTCGCGCTCATCAATAGTTTTTTTATTGCGATATTGGTCGTGCTATTAGTTATGTTAATGGAGGCTGTCTCATGGCGCGGTCTTGATAATTTATTTATTCCACTTGGCTGTTATTTATTGCTTGATGTTTATCAAGATATGGATCTGAATAAGATGTTGTTCCGCTTGTTCCTCATTTGTGCGATGGTGGGATTAGGACTGTTATTTCGCAAACGGACTGCACTCGACGATTCGGCACTCATGGGAGCAGGTTTTGCAACTTACTTGGCTTTTGTGCTTGGTTCTTGGCATTGGTCCGTAGCGCCACTGTTGTTGTTTATAGTCAGTGTGTTTGTGCCAAAGGTGCGTGAGGAGGATGGCCGAGACCCGATTGTTCATAACGTTAATGTTTTGCTGGCGATATTGGGCCCAGGTCTTATTTGGCTGGTGTATTATTATAATAAAACACATAACGATATGTTTTATCTTTATAATATAGCTTATGCATTTGAATATTTCTGTATTATGGGTGGCTGTTTTCTTCACGCTGTCAGTGATCAAAAAATTTATAAGAGTTATCTCAAGATCATCCTTTACACGATCCCTTATTTAGTCGCATTGGTGGCCATTCAGTATGCCTATTATTATGATTTTATGTATGTGGAAATGGTGCCATTAGTTTTAGGTGGTGGGTTGATCTATTTATTAATTTTATTCGTATGTCGATGTGATATGTATTCGCCACGCCGTTGGTTTTTGCAGGGGCTCATGGCGACGGGTTTAAGTGCAGTGGTTTTATGGATATAAGCAAAGATCCACCATTTAAGCGACGATTGCTTATCGTTTTTATTATAACGAGTCTCTTGTATACCGAGTACTATGTCACCAACCACTTCCCAATATTCGAACCAATACTACTGCCGCAAACCTTTATAGATGAACAAATCCCGTTTTTATTATGGACGGTCTACCCTTATTTACTGTTGTTGTCTGGCGCATACTTAGCATTGCTCTTACGTCGTGGCGGACATTTTTGGTCATGTATGATTGCATTAATGGTCGGTCTGCAATTTAATTATCTAACATTTTTACTTTATCCCACGTATATTATTCGACCCGATGTGGCTCATGTAGATGGGTTCGGTATTCATTGTTACAGGTGGCTCCTGTCGGTGGATGAATCGTGTAATTGCTTCCCATCGGGGCATATAACGACACCGTCGGTGGTTTGTTGGTATTTATTGAGGGAAAATCGTGCTTATTGGACTATCGTTCTGTTCTGTCTATTTTTATTTATTACTGTATTAACGACAAAACAACATTATGTGATTGATATTGCTGGCGGTCTCGCCACTGCGGCAATGGGTATAATTATTTATGAACGATGGATAAGAGGTCGTTTGCTTGAAAAACAAGAGTTTGAAATCGATGCGTCGAAATAAAATCATGAAAGAATTTTAAGTTTGCGGTCGAGTAAAGCAGCTAGCCACTTTAATTCTTTGTCTTCGATTTGTGATAGAAGGCCGATCAGTTTAGTGTTTTCTTTATTGAAAACTTGTAACTCATAGACGGGTTTATTATTGACTTCCATGCCACTTGGACCGTCGGCGATTTTTTTGATATCGGCAATTTCAAACTCTTTGACTTTTTCGCCAAAGATACCTTTGCGTTTAATCGTGAGCATCGAATTCATGAGCAGTATATCTGCGCTGCGTCTGCCCATATTAAGAGCGCCAAGTAAGATGCCGACGCCAACAGCTAGAAAAATCAACATCGCTAACATGCCTGTCCATGCTTCGTCATCTTTATTAACAATAGCAGCATAGGCCAGACCAACATAAATAAGTCCTACAAATGCATTCCAGATAATAGCAAATGCCCACAATCCTTTGGAGCCCTTTTTGAGACCAGCAGGAGGGATGCGAATAGCGAGGCCATCAGGACGATCTTCCCATTCGATTTTAGAACCTGATGGTTGCTCAGGTAGAGGCAGGTCCTGTGGATTACTGGCGCTTTCATTTGCAGCAAGCGACTCGGGCGTTTCTATAAGCGTATCTAATAATTCGGCATCTGTTTCGTGTGACAAAGTGACTACAACACGTTCGAGTAGTTCTTTTGAATACCCCGGGGCAAAGCGCATATCTTTGCCGTCTTTTCCTCGTGCGATAATGCCAAAATGACTGGTCGTTGTTTTTTGGGCCTGTTTATCGGTGACACTAAACGCACTCATGACTTGTAAACTTTTTAGATTATCACGTTTAATGAGCCATGATTTGTGAAATGGTCCTAGCTGTTCGCGGGCTTTAATGAATGCGTCACCGACAGTGATGCGTACATATGATTTGAATATAAAAATACTAATGCCTAAAAGGCCGAGGCCGAGTCCAACAAAGCCCGGGATAAGGCCCATTATTCCGAAAACTAATCCAAAGTATTTACCGAAACCATCGTCTTCTTTGGTAAAAAAATCACGCAGGCTGTCGTAGGAGAATTCGAAACAGATAAAAAGTGATATTGCGCTCATCACCAAGAGGATGATACCGACTACATTAAAACAGCCCATTTTACGTGCTGGCAAAATAAGATGTAATGTGTTGCCGTCACGTTCTTCACGTAATTGATCATCTAAGGGCATAGATTGATTATGCTACGTTTACACAAAGCAACAAGTTGCTTTAGTGGACACGTTGACCGGGCTTAGCGCCGCTATCTGGTGATAATAACCAGATATCTTCGCCGCCAGGACCAGCAGCGATAACCATACCTTCGCTGGTGCCGAATTTACCCATTTCGCGTGGTGCTAAGTTTGCAACCATGACGACCAAGCGGCCGATTAATTGCTCTGGTGTGTAAGCCGTTTTAATGCCAGCAAGAACGGTGCGAGTGTTGTCACCACCAAGGCTCAGAGTGAGTTTTAATAGTTTCTTGCTCTTCTTAACTTCTTCAGCATTAACAACTCGGGCGACGCGCAGGTCGACTTTCATAAAATCATCGAAGGTGCAGGTTTCAGCTAACGGTTCGGCTTCTAAGGCGCTGCCGTCATCGTCTGCGGCATCTTGTTTTTCGGCGATTTCTTCATCGGCTGATTTACTGTCATTGATCATAGCTTCGACTGCTTTCGGATCGACGCGTTGCATTAAATGTTTAAATTCATTGAGTTGATAGCCGACTTGTTGTTCTTTGCTGTCGTCCCAATGCTTGATGGCTTTGCCAAATAATTCATCGACCTGTGCTGCTAGTACTGGCAATACCGGGCTGATGTAAACAACCAACTGACGGAATAGATTGAGTGCAATGGTGCAGCAATCTTGTAATTCTTGTTGTTTATCGGCTTCTTTTTTCAGTTTCCATGGTGCGCTGCGTTCAACGAATTCGTTGGCTTTGTCGGCAGCGGCCATGAGTAAGCGCATGGCTTTGTTGAAATCGCATTCCTCATACGCTTCAGCAATCTCATCACCAGCAGAAGCGGTGTCTGCAAATAAACCATCGTCATCTGGATACGTCGCTGATAAACCGACGTCTTTAATAAATTTCGCGGTGCGACTGGCGAGGTTGACTAACTTACCCACTAAATCGGAATTAATTTTATTAACAAATTCTTCCAGATTTAAGTCAAGGTCGTCAACTTTATTGGTGAGCTTGCTGGCGTAGTAATAACGCAGATAGCTTGGATTCAGATGTTCTAAATAGGTGGCAGCTTGTACGAAAGTGCCTTTAGATTTAGACATCTTTTCACCATTCACATTTAAAAAGCCGTGAATATGCACCTTAGTTGGTAATTGAATGCCAGCGCTTTTGAGCATGGCCGGCCAGAATAAGGTGTGGAAGTAGGTAATGTCTTTACCAATGAAGTGATGAATTTCGCAATCCTCACTCCACCACCAATCTTTGATGTCTTGATTATTGGCGTCGCACCAGTCTTGGGTTGAGCCAATATAACCGATTGGGGCATCGAACCACACGTACCAATAATTGCCCGGGGCATCAGGAATTTCAAAACCAAAATACGGTGCTGGTCGTGAAATATCCCAGTCGTGCAATGGCTCGCCTAAGAAATGGCCTTTTAAATAATTGCTAATCTCTTTTTGAAGAGCGCCGCTGTTTTGCGTCCAATCGTTTAGAAACTCATGTAGTGATTCAATTTCAACGAATAAGTGAACAGCTTTTCTAACTTCGGGTGTTGTACCTGATAGTATGCTAACTGGGTCAATTAATTCTGCAGGTGTATAAACGGCCCCACATACATCGCAGCTGTCCCCATTTTGGTT
The DNA here is from genome assembly GCA_028280785.1 of Planctomycetota bacterium. GTDB lineage: Bacteria > Planctomycetota > UBA11346 > UBA11346 > UBA11346 > JANQLF01. The sequence goes on along the minus strand of JANQLF010000196.1, from coordinate 27,637 downwards.
TACAGCTTTACATTTTGGGCAAGTACCTTTGACAAATCGATCAGCTAAAAAAGTGTTAGCTTCTACATCGAATAATTGCTCGATTTCGTTCTCTTTTACCAAGCCTTTATCGCGCAGCGCCTGCCAGATAGGGCTACAATGTTTTTTACTGTTTTCGCTATTGGTCGAACCGTAATTATCGAATTCAATATGAAACCCGGCAAAGTCGCGTTGGTGCGCTTCGCTCATTTCAGCAATTAATGCTTCCTCACTGCGGCCTTCTTTCTGTGCACGAATCATGATCGCGGTACCGTGGGTATCGTCGGCACACATGTAACGACAGTCATGCCCACGTAATTTCTGGAAGCGTACCCAAATATCAGTTTGAATATATTCCACCAAGTGGCCGATATGAATATGGCCATTGGCATACGGAAGGGCACTGGTGACCAGGATGCGACGTTGATTCATGGCTGCTCCAGCAGGGGCTCAAATCCTGTGAGTCAGCACTTTGACGCAAGAGAAGAAAATGATTAGGCGGATAACGTAATGGCAGTGCTGGCATCATCTTCGAGCGCATGCAGGTGGCGTTCAAAGAGGCGGCAGCGACGCTCTTGGGTATCCTCATCTGGGTAGCATTCGTCGATGTACCATGGCTGGCCGTAATTGACCGCTAAACGTGAAAAGGGCAGTGGTAAGCGAAAGTGATCCCAGCTTTTCTTGAATACAAATTCACGCGAAGCGCGACAGGCGACCGGAACGATCGGCGCACCGGTTCGACGTGCAATTTCAAAGGGTCCTGGCTTGCAGACTTTAAATGGACCGCGTGGCCCATCGACGGTAATCGCACCGTGATAGCTATCTTTGCTGATAATTTTGATAATTTCGCGTGCGGCTTTAAGGCCGCCGCGACTACTAGAACCACGAATCGGATGCAGACCAATCGATTCCATGTAGGTGGCAATAATCGTTCCATCGCGTGAAAGGCTGGTTAATGCTGCAATGTTTTGATTATGCAGCGGTGCTAAAATCGAAAATAAACTTTGATGCCAACCGCAGAAAATAACCGATCCAGTGGGACTTTTTTCACATGCATTTTTAACGTGCTGGTAATTGTGTTGCTTAATATGCAAAGACTGATGCAAATTAAGGGCAACAAAACGCACTAATGACGGTGGCGGGTTAATTTTCATAGCAAAGCGGCAGAGAATACCCCCGATTGACGGCTGACCAAGGCCCGAATACTGCTGCTATGCCAAGCACCTACCAAGAACATTTGCAACACTTGGGTCAAGATCCTGCAGCAAGCGAGGGTGACCGTGGGGTGCGTTTTTGCTGGCATCATTTGAATAATAAGCGCGACGGTACGACCTATACCTGGTCTGAAATAGCTGGGCATATGCATGCACTAGCTGCGCAATTACGTGAGCAGGATTTAGCATTAGGCGACGTGGTGGTTATTCATGTTCGTGATCAACATCGCGCCTTTGTGTCGATGTTGGCCTGTATGTATTTAGGTTTGGTGCCGACTGCCGTTGCCGAAATTGGTAAAGGCTCGCCGCAGCGTTTGGTCGAACAGTTTCATCGCATTGTTGGTGCGGCTTCACCAAAATTGTTAATCACCGATAAGACCATTGATGAGCAATGCCTAAACGATTGGCCAGCATTACCGCCGGTTTTAGAATTTACCGAAATTCAAAGTGCTGATGCGCCTCCGGTGCTTGGTCAATTAAAACCTGACGATGCTTGTTTTTTGCAATTTACCTCTGGATCAACTTCAACGCCAAAGGGTGTGGTTGTTCGTCAAAGCATGGTTTTAGCGAATTGCGATACGATGGCCAAGGGTATCGGCTATAGTGACGATGAACGTTATTGTGCCTGGTTGCCAATTTATCATGACATGGGTTTGCTCGGGTATTTACGCACATGTTTTTATCAAAATCGTACCTGCTTTTTTCCTACTTCACGATTTGGCCGCAGCCCAAATATGTGGATGGAATTAATGAGCGAAGAAAAATCAAATGTGACGGCTGGTCCCAACACGGCATTTGAAATGGTTAATCGTTATTGTGAACGTCGTGCGCCGAATCCTGAAGAAGTCGATTTATCAGCAGCAACTAGTATCGTTTGCGGCAGTGAACCGATTAGCGCCAATGTGATGCGCCGCTTTAATGCATTTTATGAGCCATGTAAATTAAAGAATGGTGTCCTGCCTGCCTTTGGTATGGCTGAGTCAACATTGATGTCGACTTGTCATCCGCTTGGCGATCCGATTCGCAGCATCGTTTGTGATCGTCAAAAATTGCAGGAAGAAAGTAAAGTTGTTTTAGTTGATGCCGATCATCCGCAGTCTTGTGAATTAGTTGCCTGTGGTCCAGCAGCTTACGGCATCAATATTCGTATTGAAGCGCAGGATCGTAGTTCTACAGATGCACTTCCAGAAGACACAGTCGGTGAATTATTATTATCCGGTGATTCTATTTTAAGTGAATATTATCAGCGACCTGATGCGACCGAGGCGGCGATCGACAATCGCGATGGAACATTGTGGTTTCATACCGGTGACATTGCCTTTATGCATAATGGCGAAGTCTACATCTGCGGCCGTGCTGCTGATTTAATAATTCATAATGGTGTGAACTACCATCCCTCGGATATTGAGAGGGAGTTGCAAGAAGCCTTTGAGGATCGCGTACGCGGTGCCTGTGTCTTAGATATGCGCGCGAATATCGCCGACGAATTTATCGGACTCGGTGTGTATATGGAACGTGCCAATAAAACCGTTGATGCAGAGGCATTAATGCAGGAAGCCGAGGCCTGGTGCAAAACCTATACCGGACTGCCGATTGCCATTTGTTTGGCTTCTGGTGATGAGCGCATACCACGCACGACTAGCGGCAAAGTTGTCCGTCGCGCTGTCAAAGAGTTGTTAGCTGCCCATCTGTAGTTAAGACAGGGCTTCGCAAGGGAGGCCACATGGCAGGATCGGTTACGCTACAAGATTTCAAAGAAGTCTACGCTCAATTCACCAAGAAAGATCAACCAGATGTATCTGAAGGTGATCGTTTGGATTCATTGAATTTGGATAGCTTGGCCATGTTGGAAATTGTTGGTCTGCTCGAAGAGCGCGCTGGTCGCGAAGTTGATGAAGATGAATTAGCTGACCTGCAAACCTTTGCTGATTTAATTCGCGTGGTAAATGAGGCAGAAGAAGCCTAATGGCTTTTCAATATTTTCAGAAGAATATTGATCAGGATTTTCATAATCTGTACACCAAGGCTTCTGCTGAGCAGTGGGCAGTTGGTGATTTAGATTGGTCGCCAATTAAAGACTTGGATGAAGATTTTAAACAAGGTTTAGTTGGCATGTTGACGCCTTTATTGGTCAGCGAACGCGGGGCGATGCAAGCCTGCGTTACCATGCTGCCAAAAGTGCGCGACGCCGAGGACTATGATAGTGAATTAGTTCTACAAGCGATGGGCTTGGATGAAGCGCGACATTGGGAAGGTTTGAATCGGATTTTTGTAGAAATTGATCAAGAGCCAAAACCAATAACCGATTTTAAAGCAGCACTTGGTATTAATTACGTGATTATGCGCTGCGGTGATTTTGACCAGTGGTTATGGTGTATTCAAATCTGCGATATTATTGCTGGTGTGCTGTATAATAATATTAAATCCGCAACGGATAATCCGTTGGTAGAACAATTGTTTGAAGGTTTCTTGCGCGATGAAGCGCGTCACCACCGTTTTTGTAATTTATTCTTTGGTCGCGAAGCATCTAATTTTAGCAAGGATCAGCAGCGGCGTTATTACAAGCAAGGTGGCAAGCTGGTGAAGAAGTTTGAAAACCTGATGAAAATTCATCTTAAAGATTACATGAGCATGATGGGCTGTGATTCGACTCAGGCCTTTGAAAAAGTTGCCAAAGCGGTTGAAGGTCAGGCCAAAAAATACGGTTTCGCCGATTAATTCGCTGACCACGCTTGGCGCAAGGCGCGAGGACTTTTGCCAAATTGTTTTTTAATTAAACGCGAGAAATAAGCGCTATCATCGTAGCCAACTTGTTTGGCGATTTCAGCGATGGGCATGTCTTGGTCGTGCAGCAGATAGTGAGCGTGTTGCAGGCGACGTTGTATTAAGTAATCGATGACGCTTTGCTTAAATGCTCTTTTAAAACGGGCGCGTAAACTAGAAGCAGACATGTGAAACTGTTCGGCGATTAGTTCGAGATTGAGTGCTTGTTTAAAATGCTCATCGATAAATGTTTTGACAGTGATCATTTCATCGTCTGAACTAGTTTTGGTTTTTTGCAGGCAGATTTGCATCAAACATTCTAAATTGCTCAGGATTAATTGTTGCTCAGCTTTAGCGAGAGCGTTGTGATAGAGCATGTCTAGGCAGGCATGAAATGCCGGAGGGTTGGCAATGCTGCCAACGGTGTTCTGTGGTAATTTAGAAAATAATTGTTCAACCTTGCTGCCAGTAATGTGAAAACAGGAGTGCAGCCAGGTGCTGTCGTCACGCCCATAAACATGACGATCGTCTGCGCCCCAGCAAATCCATGAATGAGCAGGGTGACGATTGACGCCTAGTTGTGAGCCGATTTGGCCTGCTTGATGAAAGTAAGCAAAGAAATGATCATTAGTACCAGGGCGCTCGACCACATGAGCTGGCATCTCTTGGTGTAATACCAAGCGATTGAGGCTGCAATGCGGTGCGCGCGGCCGTCCTGGTTCGGGCATATAGATCCGTTCTAGCATATAGTCCAAGTTATAAGTCACAAAATACAAAAATATAGTGTATAAACTGTCATATACTACAAATGGAGAAAACATGCCGATTCACGCTCAACGACTCAATATGCATGGCCGCCTGATAGAAGATGAAGTACTGAAACTCGGGTTTATTGGCTGTGGTTCGCACTCTTTTCGCAACGTGTTTCCGTGCTTTCAACATTTGCCCGTGCAATTGCGTGCCTGCTGTGATCTCGACATTGATAAAGCCAAGGCATTCGCCAAGCAATTTGGCGCAGATAATACGTATACTGATTTGGAAGTGATGTTGGCAGCCGAGGATCTCGATGCGGTGTGCATCGTTACCGGATATGATGAGCGCGGTCGCCCCTTATATCCGGTGTTAGCAAAAAAATGCTTAGAGGCTGGCGTCCATGTGTGGATCGAAAAACCACCCGCTGCAACATCAACTGAACTAAAAGAATTAAAACGCATTGCTGAAGAAAAAAATCTACAGATGGCTGTCGGATTCAAGAAAATGTATATGCCCGCCAATCAAAAAGCCCGTGCCTTGCAGTTAGAGCATTTGCAAACACGACAAATTCTCATGCAATATCCACAGCACGTTCCTGATGCAGAAGAGTGCGCACGTTATTTGGATGGCGAACGCAACAGCGTAGTAGGATTCCTTGATCACCTTTGTCACCCCATGTCAGCGTTGTTCTTATTTATGGGCGAACCACGTAGTGTGCATCTTGAGCGTAATGAATTTGGCTCTGGTAGTTTGATTTGTCATGGCCAGAAAGGTGAGTTAGCGCATATTGCTTTATGTCCTGGCGTAGGAGCTAATAAAGGGATGGAAGAAACGCGCATTATTGGAGATGCAGGCAGCATTCTGGTTGAAAATAATTTACGCGTGAATTTTCTGCGCAATCCTGCTTTAGGATATGGTAATAACCCGGACTTTTATCAAGGTGATGAAACGAACAGCAGTATCTTTTGGGAACCAGAATTTTCACTGGGTCAAATGTATAATAAGGGTATTGCTTTGCTTGGTTATTTTCACGAATTAGAGGCATTTTGTAGCGCGGTATTAAACAATAAACCGGTGCCGCATGGTCACCTCGATGATGCGATTGGCATTACCAGTGTCTTTGAAACACTGGTTCATGAATTAGCTGGCCAATTAGCCCCTGCTTAATAATTAAGCTTAATTGAGAATCTTTCTCAATGCATAATGCCGAAATTTAAGAATATTCTTGGGCTTTGACAGGAATTTGCACGTTATCTTGCGACCAATGGTTTAAAACTCTCTCAAGCTTTGCCTGATTGTGATGGTTTTGCGTCTATCCAGACGTTAGAATCGCAATTGAAAGGCAATAGCTGTGAAGGGATTAAACTTATGCTATCAGATACCGATCTTATAACGCGCGATCAAGTCGAAGAACATTTTAAAGGTATTGTTAAAAATTGGTCGTTACGTTGGAATGATGAGCTTGGTGGTTTTGACTATGGGGTGCGTTCAAACGGTGAAACCTATAATCGTGGTAACCGACGTCCTTTGTTAATTCATGCTCGTCTCTTGTATAATTTCAGTGAAGCACTGCTGCATGGTTTGGATGAATACGCTGCTATCGCTGAGCGCTGCTACACGTTTATCTATGAAAAAATGAGTACTGAGTTTGGATGGTATGCTTCTGTAGGTGAACTTAAGCATCCAGGTCGTGATGAACGCGGTGACCGCCCAAGTGAAATGCTTGATACCTATGACAACACCTTCGTGGTTATTGCTTTTGCCAAATATAAAAAGGCGACTGGTCGCAGCGATGTCGGTGAAGAAGCTGTACGTTTATTAGAACTGATTAATAAAGAATGTGCCTCTGCTGATATTGCTGAAAATGGTGTGCGTTCGATTGGTGGTAAAATTGAAGGTACTCGCTTCGGTATGTGGGGTGGCTGTTCTGGTAACACAATGTTGCATTATTTAGAAGCCTTGGTTAATTTACACGAAGCCGATTTAGGTGATCATAAACAGGATATTGATGCCGTTCGTTCCTTGTTTTTGAAATATATTTACTCAGCAGAGCATCATATGATTTATGATGGTTTCCGTAAAAGTTTTGCTGATCCGTATAATGCCCGTGGTGCTCATGGTTCACAGGGCCACGCTTTAGAATGGATAGACTTTTTCCGTGTTATTGATGGCTGTGCGTTGCCTGAAACTGTCGAGCGTGATTTGTTGGATCACGCAGCGCAGCGCGCGATTGCCGATACCGGGCTCTTTGTGAATTATTATTATTACACCGAAGGCAAAGCCGCGGGCCCGGTTGATTTTTGGGGACAACCAGAAGCTGCCAAAGCTTATAATTTAGCCGCTGATATTTATGGCGGCGAATACGCAGCCATTGGACAGCGTTTATTAAAGGCCTACTTCACGTATTTCGTTGATGAAGACCAGGGTGTTTTTTACGAATGCGACCGTAATGGAGTTTTAACTGATGCGCGTAAAGGCGGGCGATGGAAATGTGATTACCACAGTTTGCGTATGTGTGTTGATTTGCTCGACCGTGAGGGTGGTTTTCTGAGTGCCTAGCGAGTCAGCAGACAAAGATAAGAAACATCAGCGTGAGCAGGGCGATATCGTCCTGCTCAAACGCTATATACAAAAAGCGCGCGTTTATACCAAACCATTGTTGATGGTCTATCTGTTGTATTTTCTTAATGCGACTTTGAATTTGTTGCCAGCATTTGGTATTTATCTGATTTTGGATGTCATCGCCCAGCCACGCGTGGTGAATTTTTATTTTATTGAAATTGATTTCACCCAATACATGAGCAATCCAGATAATCAGATTACTTGGATTATCTATGCATCACTGATTATTATGGGCGTTATCCTCGTCGCTAACACCATCGGTGTAATTATGTGGCGCTATGGGACACGGGTCAGCCAGCGTTTTATATTAAGCTTGAAGCAAGAAGTGCACATGCACCTGCATAAATTATCGATTTCGTATTTCGACAAAGAGCGCACTGGCTCGATTATGTCGCGCATCGTTGGTGATGTTGATCAAATGGAGCAAATGCTGAAAAACTCCTTTGGTCAGTTCTACAGTTTATTGCATTTTGTCTTGGCACCGATTTTAATGATTGGGATGAGCCCGATTCTCTTTTTATTTTTATTGCCACCGTTGCCGATCGTGATTTTTGCAATTTGGCAGATCCGCAAAAAACTGCGTCCGATGTATAAGCGTATGCGTGAACAGCAGGCAGAGATCGGTGCGTCGGTACAGGAGCAAATATCGGGCATTCGTGAGATTAAGGCATTTGGTCAGCAGGACGCAGCGCATCGAGAATATTCACGGGCCAATATTAAATACGTACGCACCGTTCATGAATCGATGGAGGTCTTTAGTTTAAACCACCAAATTTTATATGGTTCTAAGGATGTTACCATGTTGCTCATTGTTGGTGGTGGGATCTGGTTGGTAATCAGTGGACATGCGGCGATTGGTCTAGGGGCAATCATCGCCTTCTTGCCGTTATTTGAAAAATTCTTTAGTCCGATTGGTATGCTGGTTGGTTTTTACGATGTGATTCAGCGCGGCCTTGCTGCATCTGAGCGTGTTTTCCAATTCCTTGATATTGAACCGGATGTACAGGATCAAGACGATGCAGAAGCTTTAGCTGTGCAATCAGGATCAATTGCATTCGACCAGGTGCATTTTGCCTATGATGATGGTGTTCCGGTGATTAAAGATTTAAGTGTGAACATTCCGGCTGGTTCAACCGTTGCGCTCGTTGGTTCTACTGGTGCTGGTAAAACAACGATCGTTTCATTGCTATTGCGTTTTTATCAGGTGAATAAAGGTCGTATTTTAATTGACGGACAAGATATTGCAAAAATCCAACAACACTCACTGCATAAAATCATGGGTATGGTCTTTCAGGATACCTTTTTATTTTATGGCAGTGTTGCTGAAAATATTGCTTACTCACGGCCAACGGCAACGCGCGCTGAAATAATTGCTGCAGCGAAGATGGCCGACATTCATGATTTCATCGATGATCTACCAGAAGGCTATGATACTTTAGTTGGTGAGCGCGGTGTTAAGTTATCAGGTGGTCAACGTCAGCGTTTGGCAATCGCTCGGATGATTATTAAAGATCCGAAAATAGTCATTTTAGATGAAGCAACCAGTGCGGTCGATAATAAAACTGAACAACATATTCAAAAAAGTTTGGATCGATTAATGGCAGGGCGCACGGCAATTGTGATTGCGCACCGCTTATCAACGATTCGCAACGCTGATTTAATATTGGTCATGGAACATGGTGAACTGATTGAATCTGGTACGCATGACGAATTGTTGGCAAAAGATGGTCAATATGCGCAACTTCATGCGCTGGCAGAGGTTTAGGATGGTAAGGGGGTTGGATATTCCAACGTCTGTACTCCTTGTATAGACGACCCATCATTTAGACTGGACTTATGCTGCGCTTACAACGCTTCTTCCTTTTATCTGCTGTTTTCCTCTGCGTTGCTTGTTCACCGAGTGGTTTAGATGTTGTTGAGGGTGGAGGCTCTAAGTCATATGTCCTTACACTTAAGGCAGGTCCAAATGGTAGCGTTACTGCTGTAGAGTCTGGTCCCTATTCACGTAATCAAATCGTGCAGGTAACGGCAACGCCAGATGTCGGTTTCCAAGTTGGCTCTTGGTCAGGAACGATGAACGATGGAGCAACTACATTAACCAATAATGTGCGCATGGATGGTGATAAAACAGTCCGTGTTACCTTTGCGGCGGCAATTATATTATCAGGCAATGTGACATTTACATCTATACCCGCGACATCGAGCGGTTTAGATTATGGGAGCGCTGCAGATTTACCTATACGTGGGGCTGTCATCCAGATAGTCGATCAGTCAACATCGGTAATTTATAGTCAAGGTAATTTAGATAGTAATGGTGATTACTCATTAAGTGCACCAGCAAATACGGATATTCGCATCATTGTGCAAGCAGCAATGGGTACGCCCGGTGATCCGCATACCATAGTCGTTGATAATACTGATAGTGAATCGCTCTATTCGATTTTTTTAGATATGACCACCGGTGTGGCCGATACAACGGGTGTTGATTTTAATGCCGATTCTGGTTGGGATGGTTCAGATTATACAGGCACACGGGCAGCAGGGCCGTTTGCGATATTAGACGTTGTTTACGAGGCCGAGCAGATGGTATTGGCTGCTGATGCAACGGCGATTTTTCCGCAATTAACGATTAATTGGAGTCCATTAAATACGGATGTGTCAGGTGACACCAGTGCTGGTGAGATAGGAACTTCTTTTTATAGTCCAGTTGATAGAGCATTATTTATTTTAGGCGATGAAGATAATGATACCGATGAATATGACCGTGCGATCATTGCCCATGAATGGTCTCATTATTTTGAACATCAGTTTAGTCGCAGTGATAGTATTGGTGGTCCGCATAGTGATGGCGACATTTTGGATCCAAGTGTGGCGATGAGCGAGGGCTTTGCCAATGCATTGAGTGGTATAATTCGAGGTACCAATTCTTACATCGATACTGGTGGAACCGATCAAGGGTCTGTCTTAGTGGAAGTGGATCTAGAAGCAGACGAAACGAGTGATAGTGCTACCTTTGGTGATCCGTTGGATCGTCGATTGGATGGCTATTGGTCTGAAGGATCTATAAGCGAAGTGCTTTATGATATTATGGATTCCAATGATGATGGATCTGATGATATCAGCTTAGGATTTGATGCTGTTTATGACGCGCTTACTGCCGACTATAAAGATACCCCGGCTTTTACCTCGATTATAACTTTTTTACATCATTTAAAGTTACAGCAGGCTGCATCAGCAGCATCAATTGATGCTATCGCGGCCGATGAGAATATCAGTGTTGCGGACGAATTTGAAACAGCCAATACGGCAGAAGGCTATCGGATGTACACGTCCTTAACCGATGGTGTTACTGAAACACAAGATATCGACGGTAATAATTTAACGACCAGTGATGTTTATGAGGCGATCGGTACCTTTAATGATAATAAATTAATGCATCGCCGATTCTTTATGATGACAGGCGCAGCCGGTAGCTACGAAATTACCATTGATCCAACAGAGACTGATGAAGTGATGCTTATTCATTTTAATGATGGACAATCATTTCAGGCTGGTGCTGCGGGTGCTGATTTAATATTTGATTATGACCACGGCGGAGGTGATTTTGTGTTCGCTGTTGGGACGTTTGGATCAGCGGGTGAATTTAGTGTCGGTGTTGTCTTTACACCAGGAGGATCAGGTTGATGAAATTCGTACTCCTGTGTTTGGGTTTCTATCTCTTGTGTGCGTGTGGTCAGGAACAGTCGACTCCGCCACCAGTTAAAGCTGAAAAGCAAGCGTATTCATTGCAGAAAAAACAATTGCCGCTGCGCATTAAAGAAACCATCACCACTCAGGATGATGGCAAGTGGCAAGTAGTATTGGCAGTGAGCAGTAAAAAAGCATTAACGAATATTTCGCTAACATTGTTGGAGCAACAGGGGATTTCGTTTGTTGAAGGTGACAAGGATATTGCAATTCCTGCATTGAATCCAAATAACGTATCCACCTATACCGTGGTGATTAGTGCTGAGGACACTGCAAATTATGTGCGTTGGTCAACGACATACACAGACGCTGAAAATACTATTACTAAAAAATTCACCGCAAAAATTCCACGCACTCAAGCAAAATCTAAAGTCGAAAAAGAACAACCAAAAGAGCGTCAGTTAAAGCTGACACCAGCGACACCTAAGCAAAAGTAATATTTTTTGCGTAACGGCTAAATAAATCGATATCATCAGCAGATGTAACATTGACGCCACCATAGGTGATGTTTTCAAAGTGAACACCGTCGATGTCATGTTCATCATCCCAACCACCGATGAGAGAATTGGAATAGCCATAGTTGCATGCTTCGGTGGCGATATCGATATTACGTAGTGTAACATTTTTAACCCGACCGCGTTCCTCATGAACGGCGTAGGATGAGTTAACAATGCGAAAGCTTATTAATTCGTGATAGTGGTGTTCAACGCGAATGTCTTCATAGAGTACGTCTTCAATAAGTGCGCTATCGCATTGGCTAATGGAAAAAGCAGCGCCATAACCGTGGACGGCAATGATATCGATATTTTTAAACGAGATGTTTTTAACTGATTCGCAACGAAATTCGTGGCCAAGTTCTAGTGCACTGCCGCCCGAAAAAGAGTAGGCCGTGCAATCTTTAAAATGATTATTGGCAACGTCCTTGCATAAGTCCCAGCGTTTGTCAGGACGGCCGTATTCAACGCTTTTCACACAGAAGCAATCATCGCCACTGCGCACAAAGCAATTTTGTACTAAGCTGTCTTGGCAGGAAACGATATCGATACCGTCAGCAGCAATTAAATCAGCAAGTATGCGAATGCCGTCGATGAGTACGTTTTTACAGGCGGCTGGTTTTACCGTCCACGTGTTGCTCTCAACAAAGGTGACATCACGTAATTCAATGTTATCGCTGAATTCCGCGAAATAGGCATTGCGGGTCATGCCACGCGAACGTGCAAAATAACTATTGTCAATAATACCACGACCACGAACGACGCAGTTATTGGCTTTTATTAAATGCAGGGCACCACGGACAACAGCACCGCCTTCGATATAAATAGTTTGGTTTTCACCAATTTCATAATGATCTACTTCGTGAATCTGACCGGCTTTGAATACCGTTACATTCGGATCATTGGCATCAGGTTTATCTGTTTCTGGCTTGCCGTAAAAAATGAATAAATCGGGAAGTCCCGGCATGACCACGACTATATCAGCGGGGCCATCGATTTTAAAACGCAGATTGCGTTCATTGATCTCTGTAGTGATGCCAAGGCGTAGAGGCTTGACTACCGCATCTTTAATAGGACCTGGCGTTTTAATCGCTTGGACTTTTACATCGATGGTTTCATCACCATCGAGAATTATAAAGGATCCAACGCTGCTATGTAGTAATTCGCGGTCTTCTCCATTTATTTGAATGCAATAATCTGTGCTGCGCGGAAAAGCGCGTGGCCATTGAAAATCAGAAATAGTCATAATTGCTCCGCGACTCTATTTATACGTAGAAATTTAATGAGCAATAAAACAATTAGTTTATTGAAATATACAAGTTTATTTATTATAAAATGTCAGAGATAGTTCCTATCCTAGGCGGCTGAGGACGAAGTTTGCAGTTAGCAAATAAGGACGAAGCAACGGCGGAGAGGGGCTGTCTCTGGCATTTTATTGATCGATTTGTCTGTATTGGCGCGGAGTTACTCCAACTCGCTTTTTAAATTGACGAGCAAAATGAGCCGCATCGCAGTAATTGAGTTGCTCAGCAATTTCAGCAATGGGTGTATCGCTATTTAATAATAATTCTCGTGCTTGATCAATGCGTTGAATAACTTGCCAATCCTGTGGGCACATATTCGTTGCTTCGGTAAAACGTCGTCGAAAGGTGCTGACGCCCATGCCGAGTTCTTTGGCCACTGCTTGTTGATCGAGGCCTTGCTCAAGACGCTCTTTAGAAATACGCAGCCATGGTGCGTCAGGTACTTGCTCCTGCTGCGGTAAAATATCGAGTAAAATTTTTTCAAGAATATTGATGGCACGACGTTGTTGCCAGTGCTCAGAGTCATTAATGTAGTGTAATAATTCCTGCCATTGTTCAGCGAGGCTTTCGGGATCATTTACAGCGAGGGGGAGTTCAGGCCACAGACCATCTTCGCGCCATTGATCGAGCAGGGGTCCGGTGACGGCGACGTGATAATGGTGCCAGGTTTTTTTGCTCGGATAAAAGACAATGTGCGGTCCTGGATTGGTCGGCCATACAGCGGGTGCATGTAAAGTCTGGTGATTACTATTGTAAGATAATTCAATGCTTTCTGCGTAAATGAACTGAAGCGCGCTGTAGCCAACAAAACGTTTGTCGACAAGCGCATCACAATCGGGTCTATGGGAGCCGTGGAGGAACTGTAAATCAAGCATGAGCGAATAGCACAAGTTTCTGTATAAGTTTTCAATTACTAGTGGAAACTTCGCGTATAATGGGGAGCTGAAAGCACAGGAGAAGCAATGCTCGCTAAACATCAGTTTCCCGAATCACAGTACCAAGAATATGCCGATCAGGGCTACACCATTTTACGTGGCTTAATTAGCAAAGAACAGGCAGCTCTATTACGCCAAGAAGTGCTCGATGTTGTCGCAGCACGGAATATGCCTGATTCCTATTTAGCACAGAGCCATGAGTATTTAGTTGGCTCCGCTTTAGATGAGCTCAATAACGGCCCAGAGCTGCGTAAAGTAGTCAGTGATTTTATGGGTGGTGATTCGTCGTTGTATTTACCTTTTACAGCAGTCAAAGGTGCTCACCAAGGTCCATTTTTATTTCATCAAGATAATCAATATACACGTCATGATGGTAAATCATGTAATTGTTGGATTGCCTTTGGCCCATGCACCGAAGCTAATGGTACCTTACAGGTCGTACCGGGCAGTCATAAACATGGTGTTTATGAAAGTAAGGCGATGTTTGTCGATGAAGATGGCAATGAAAGTCATCGCACCATGGCCGAAGAAGTTACTGACTGGGTCGATGTAGAATTAGAGCCTGGTGATGCGATTTTATTCGATCGTTTAACCGTGCATGGTTCGAGTGCCAATGAGACCGATGAGCCACGTATTGCTTACGCCGTACAATTTCACCGCAACGACACCAAGTGGCTGGATAAAGAAGACGATACCTGGAAATTATTAAAAGAAGATCAGCGTTGGGATATTGCACCAGTAGAAAAATTTAGTGCTCTCGCACAAGTTGGCGAATAAAAGCATTTTCTTACGGAGACACAGACAAGGAGTTTTAACAATTCTCTGTGCCTCCGTGTCTCTGTGAGAACCATTAAAAATCTTGAATAGGCAGCATGGTGCTATGTAATTATTACTAGGCCATGACTAATCCCTTTGAAACACCAGAGGTAGAAAAAGCGCCGCTCAAGACTGCAGAGCGTCGCGAGGGTGTTACGCGTGGTGGTCCGCAAGTGCCTCGCGATCAAATTTGGACCTTGGTCTTAATGAAGATGACCGGGTTTATGTTGTTTTTTTATGCTGGTGGCGGCCTGGTTGTTTTACTTTCTCTTATAATTGAAGAAAAATTGCCAGGGCAATATTATTCGTTTCTGATTTTTCCTGTGATTGTATTTTGTTTTGGTGTTTTATTCACACGTTGCAGTAAATTTAGCATTATTATGTCTTTTATACTTTTTATGTTGGATCTCGTGGTTATCGGCTTGATTTACATCGATTATATTAGCAGTGATTTATATAAGCATAAAAATGCTGTATTTCCTTTTATACCAATTGCCATTTATGGCGGTATGGCCTTATTCCATTTTCTAGCTGCTTATTTCTTATCTAAAAATTGGAAATTGCTGCGGACTGTTTAGGTAAACAGCCAGCGATAAAGTGCGGCGAGGCCGATAAGCGGTATAGCAATAACAAGTAGTAAGCCAATGCGTTTATTGCGTGCCCGTTTTCGTTCTTCTTTTAAATAACCTTCAGGAATGGTGCCCGATGTACGTATGCCGTGTTCATGAATTTCCCGCTCTTTTTCTGCGTACGCTGCTTCCATTTCGCGGCGTGCGTGATCAGGAATGGTGCCACTGGTACGCATCTGCTCTTCAATGTCAGGCGGCGGTGGTAGCGGTTGCGGGTTTTCATCTGATTCACTCGGTGCCGAGACAACGGCTTCGCCATTGGCCATGACCACCGATGCACAGCCGCCTTCCATTAAAATTGCTCGGAATTCTTGTTCACTGCGAACGTCGGTAACATTTTTTTCACAGGAGTCGCAATAACGAATGCGCTCATCGTCAGTTTCCTGCATCTCATGCCATTGATTGGGGCAGATAAAGCTAAAGTGTTCTTTGATCCGCTCATCATTCCAGGTCATGACACTGAGTATTGAGTCGCTTGCTGCTTTGCCAGCAAATCTCATTGCTCTTGGTAAACAGTAAGTATGAGCGAAGAAGAAGAGGTCGATGTCACCTTTGAGGAGATGTGCGCTGGTCACTGTCTGACGCTACATGCCAAGTATGTAGAAGACGTGACCGAAGAGCTGGACTTTACACAACATGAAGACCCAAAGCTCCACAACTTTAAACACACCTTCTATAAGCAGCGCTACCGGATTCTCGGCGTGCTGCGCAAGCAGCGCGAGATTGAGATCCCGGAGACTATCGACGTCTGCAGTTCTGAGTGGGATAGTGATCTCAACTATTATATGGACGAGCATAGTTCGGAGATGTTCTTCTCAGAATCGCCAATCGTTGCCGCTTATGCCCAGCGCAAAAAGCCCGAGGGTGAATGCATCCTCTTTCTCCATGTCTACGCTGAACAGGACAGCTTTGACTTCAAGAATCCCCAGATCGACTATTACAGCTACGCCATCCGTGGATCAGTCGAATCGGCCGAGTTTTTAGCAGAGGCCAAAGAGCTCATCGCAGCAAGCGAAGACGGCAGCCAGTCCTACAACACCTACGTCCGCTCTTGGGTCTAGGCATCCCAGGCAAAGTCGCTTCGTAACCTAAGTTACGGCCTACAAAGTCCTTGACTGCATAAAGTACACGATAGATTCCGCGACCCACTTAAGTACAGGGCGGTCGTCCCTGGACCTCTGAGTTAGGACAGTTAGCTGTAGGATTCGCTGCTAACTAGGTTTACATGAATCCAGATCAGTCCCTCTGGGGCTGCCTGAGTATACTCAGGAGGTCATATGAAAGAAAAAATTCGAATTAGGCTCGAAGCCTATGACCATCGAATATTGGACAAAGCGGTCCAAGATATCGTTGATACCGCCAAACGTACTGGTGCTCGCGTAGCTGGTCCTATCCCGCTGCCGACTCGCATCGAACGTTTCACGGTCCTTCGTTCACCTCACGTCAACAAAAAGTCTCGTGAGCAATTCGAGATCCGTACGCATAAGCGCATGGTCGAAATTCTCGATGCGACCGCAAAAACCAATGAAGTCTTTAGCCGCGTGGATGTTCCCGCGGGCGTTGATATCACCATCAAACAAACGGTACGATAAATCATGGCTGTAGCTATCTACGGAACCAAGGTTGGTATGACCCGCGTGTACGATGGTGACGTCGAGACACCGGTAACGGTCATAGAAGTCCAACCCAATGAGGTTGTTGAAATTCGGACCAAGGACAAACATGGCTATGATGCCTTTAAAGTCGCTTGTGGACCGAAAAAGAAAAAAGTAACAAAAGCATTAGCTGGCGAATTTAAAAAAGCTGATGTAGCACCACGTCGTTTCTTGCGCGAAATTCCTGCGGTCGAAGGCGTTGAAGTTGGCGGCAAAGTTGGCGTCGACGTCATTGACGCTGAAGCCAAAGTGAATGTCCACGCACACAGTAAAGGTCGTGGCTTCGCTGGTGTAATGAAACGTTATAATTTTGCTGGCCAACCAGCATCGCATGGTGTGACCAAATCACATCGTGGTCCTGGTGCAATTGGCTGTCGCATGGACCCCGGTCGCGTTTTCAAAAATAAGAAAATGCCAGGTCATTATGGCGACAAACAAATTACCGTAAGTAACCTACGGGTCGTGAAGGTTGACGCCGAGAAAAACCTGCTGCTGATTAAAGGTTCTATCCCAGGACCAAACGGTGGCCTCGTGAATATTAGCCAAGGCTAATAGAGGAGAATTAAAATGGTTGCAGTTACCGTTTATGATTTGCAGGGTAAAAAAGTTCGCGAAGTGGAAATCGATCCTAAATCAATCGATAAAGCTGTGCGTCGCCCTTTATTAAAAGAAGCATTAATTGCCTTTAATGCCTCACAGCGTCAAGGTACTCACAAGACCAAGACTCGCAGTGAAGTAGCCGGTGGTTCACAAAAACCATGGCGTCAAAAAGGTACTGGTCGTGCTCGCCAAGGTACAACCCGCGCCCCACAATGGGTCGGTGGTGGTCGTGCTCATGGTCCACGTCCTCGTGATTATTCTTATAGCTTACCAAAGAAACAACGTGCATTAGCTCGTCGCAGTTCTATTCGTTACCGTTTAGAGCAAAATCAATTGGTTGCTGTTGAAGGTCTCGAGTCACTCGACAAACCACAAACCAAAACCATAGCCAAATTATTAAAAGAAATTGGCCTTGGTGGCCGTGGTGTGTTAATTGTCTCTGAAGGTCACAACGCCAACTTGCACCTCAGCACTCGCAACATCCAAAAAGCTGATGTGTCTGAGCGACGTTCTTTAAATGCGGGCCACGTTCTTCGTCGTCCGCATTTATTATTCGCTGCTGATGCCTTGGATAAATTGGTCGAGGAGTTATCAGCATGAACGCCTACGACATAATTAAGCGCCCGCGTGTATCTGAGAAAAGTGTTTACGGTCAAACCGAAAACAATCAGTACACCTTTGAGGTGCACCCACAATCAAATAAAAGAGAAATTAAAAAAGCGGTTGAAAGCCTGTTTGAGGTAAAGGTTGTTAAAGTAAACACCTTGAACAAACGTGGCAAATACCGTCGTGTTGGTCGCTCACAGGGCATCGCTGCTGCTTGGAAAAAAGCAATCGTGACGCTCGCCGAAGGCGATCAGATCGAGGGAGTGTAAGCAGATGGCATTACGTAAGCTGAAACCTCGTACCAACGGTACCCGTCACGCAACCGTGCCGGACTTTGCTGAAATTACGACTGACAAACCTGAAAAGAGTTTATTGGTTCGTATCAAGCGTACCGGTGGCCGTAATAATAAAGGTCGCATCACTACCCGTCATCGTGGTGGTGGTCACCGTAAATTATATCGCATTATCGATTTCAAACGCAATCGTTTGGACGTAAACGGTGTTGTTAAAACCATCGAATATGATCCGAATCGTAACTGTCGTATTGCGTTAGTGCATTATGAAGATGGCCAAAAAGGTTATATCCTTGCGGCTAAAGGTTTAAGCGTTGGTGATAAAATTGTTTCTGCCAGCGAAACCTGCGAGCCAAATGTTGGTAACAGCATGAAGCTCAAAAATATTCCGCAGGGTCTTAACATTCATAATGTTGAATTACATGCTGGTAAGGGTGGGCAAATTGCTCGCAGTGCCGGCGCCTTTGTTCGCTTAATGGCTATCGATGGTAAATATGCCATCATCTTAATGCCATCTGGTGAATTACGCCGTGTGCATAAAGAATGCCGCGCCACTATTGGTGAAGTTGGTAATCAAGAATTTGCACTGCGTAGTTACGGTAAGGCTGGTCGCCGTCGTTGGCTTGGTCGCCGTCCACATGTTCGTGGTAACGCGATGAACCCAATTGCGCATCCACTTGGTGGTGGTGAAGGTCACTCGAACGGTGGTCGTCAACACTGTTCTCCATCAGGTGTTTTAGCTAAGGGCTTTAAGACCCGTAAGCGCAGCAACCCAACCTCTAAATATATCATCCGTCGTCGGAAGAAGAAGTAAGGTGAGCAATCATGAGTAGAAGCTCGAAAAAAGGTCCTTACGTCGATATCAAACTGCTTGCCAAAGTTGAAAAGCAGAAGGAAAGCGGCGAGCGCAAACCAATTAAAACTTGGTCACGCGCTTGTACTATCGTTCCTGATTTTATCGGCCACACCTTTGACATTCATAATGGCAAGCGCCACATCCAATTATTGGTAACTGATAATATGGTTGGCCATAAATTGGGCGAGTTTGCTGTTACCCGTAATTACCGTGGTCACGGTGCAGATAAGAAGAAAGGCTAAACATGCAATATAAAGCCGTTCAACGTAATGCCCGCATCAGCCCACGTAAGGTGCGCCTCAGTGCCGACCTTATTCGTGGCAAGCGTGTCGAAGATGCACTTAACGTGTTGGAATTCGATCAACGTCGCGGTTCTTACTTCTTACGTAAAGTTTTACAAAGCGCCGTTGCCAATGCCTCTAGCGTTGGTGGTGTTGACCCACTCGACCTCAAGGTCACTGAGTGTCGCGTTGATGAAGGTTGGACCATGAAACGTTACCAACCTGTTGCTCGCGGTTCAGCACACCCCATCAAACGTCGTTGCAGCCACATCGTTGTAGCGGTTGAGAAGGAATAGATCACATGGGTCAAAAAATTAATCCACTTGGTTTTCGTATCGGTATCACTGAGCCACATCGTAGCACTTGGTTTGCTCGTGGTGTTAGTTACGGCGACAATGTAGCCAACGATTACAAAATTCGCACCTACTTGCGTAAGCGTTTTAAAGCTGCGGCGATCGAAAAGATTCACGTCGAGCGTAAAGTAGAGCGCATCACTGTTACCTTATTTAGTGGTCGCCCTGGTGTGATCATTGGTAAGCGCGGTGCTGAAATTGATAATGTTACGAAATACCTTGAGCACTTAACTGAGCAAAAAGTTAAAGTTAATATCATTGAAGTTCGCAAACCTGATTTATCTGCGCAATTAGTAGCACAAAGCGTAGCTGAGCAATTAGAACGTCGCGGTTCATTCCGTCGCGCCATGAAGCGTGGTGTTGAAAACACTATGCGTGAAGGTGCCAAAGGTTGTATCGTTCGCATTTCTGGTCGTCTTGGTGGTGCTGAAATTGCACGCAGTGAAAAAGAAAGCGAAGGCAGCGTACCGATGAACCAGCTGCACACCAAAATTGACTACGGTTATGCAACAGCCATGACCACGTACGGCATTATTGGTGTACGCACGTGGATCAATCATGGTCGCTACCGCGATCTGAAAAAAGAGGAAGGTAATCTCTAATGCCTCTATTACCAAGCCGTACTAAATTCCGTAAGCCACATACCCGTGGCTTCAATAAAGAACATAAAGCAAGCCGTGGCAACAAGGTGTCGTTTGGTGAATATGGTCTTCAAGCACTTGAAGGCGGTAACGTCACTGCACGTCAAATTGAATCAGCTCGTGTTACGGCAAACCACTACCTCGGTCGTGTTGGTAAAATGTGGATTCGCATTTTCCCGCATACATCGGTTACCGGTCGCCCTGCTGAAACGCGTATGGGTAAAGGTAAAGGTGAGGTCAGCTTTTGGACTGCACGTGTTCGTCCTGGCACCGTTCTTTTTGAATTGTCTGGTGTTAGCGAAGACATGGCGCGCGAAGCCTTGCGTCGCCAAGCCCACAAGCTGCCAATCAAAACGCGCATGGTGAAGCGCGAGGATTAATGACATGAAAAAATCAGAAATAGAAGAATTGCGTCAACAAAGCGTCGAAGATTTACAAGCTTCAATAAAAGAGAATCGTCAAGAACTCTTAAATGGTCGCTTTGAGCAAGTTGCAGAAGGTACTGGTCATGGCGTGAAGTCTCGCCAATTGCGTCGCGATATCGCTCGCAAATTAACCATTATCAATGAAAAGAAAAAAGCTGAGGTGCAAGCATGAGCGAAGCAGCAGTTAAAACCCGCGGCAATCGCAAACGCGTAGTCGGTACCGTTGTCTCTGACAAAATGGACAAGACTCGTGTGGTCGAAGTGGTCGAACATACTATGCATCCACTCTACAAGAAGTTCGTTAAGCGTTCTACTAAATACCATATGCATGATGAAAAGAATGAGTCTAAATCAGGCGACACGGTTCAAATTATTGAAACGCGTCCCTTATCAAAACTCAAACGTTGGCGTTTGGTTAACATCGTTACGCGTGCAGTTTAAAGAATAATAGGCGATCAAGGACTAAATTATGATCCAAATGGAAAGTTTTCTTGATGTTGCTGATAACACCGGCGCTAAGCAAGTTATGTGCGTCAAAGTGTTAGGTGGTTCACGCCGTCGCTATGCGAAGGTTGGTGATATCATCGTTGTCAGTGTCAAAAAATCAGCACCCAACAGCGAAGTGAAACAAAAGACTGTTTGTAAGGCAGTAATTGTTCGCACCGCTGCGCCCATTCGTCGTGAAGACGGCAGCTATGTGAAATTTGATTCCAACGCTGTTGTATTAATCGATAAAGACGGCAACCCACGCGGCACACGTATTTTTGGCCCAGTTGCTCGTGAACTGCGCGGCAAAAATTTTATGAAGATCATTTCATTAGCACCGGAAGTGGTCTGAGGTAAGAGGCATGAAAAAATCAGCAAATAACACAGCTAAATGCCATGTACGCAAAGGTGATACGGTTATTGTGCTTAGCGGTAAAAGCCGCGGCAAAACCGGCACTGTTGTTGAAGTACAGGTAAAAGAGCAACGCGTCTTAGTCGACGGCGATGCGGCTATTTACAATACCAAGCACGTTCGTGCTAACCCACAAGCCAATGTTGAAGGTGGTCGCGTTCAAAAATTGCGTCCGATTCACATTAGTAACGTGGCTCTTGTTGACCCAGATACCGGCAAGGCAACTCGTGTACGTCGCGAACGTACTGAGAATGGCGTTGTTCGTGTTTCGAAGAAAAGCGGTCATCGTTTCGAATAGGTAAAGTGAAGTCATGACAGAAGCAACATTACAACAAAGCACTCGCGAGAAATTTAATGAAGTCTTGCCACAAGTATGTGAGCAATTCGGCGTTAAAAATAAAATGGCGGCCCCAAAAATCACTAAGGTGAGTTTAAATATGGGTGTCGGTCGTGCGATTGCTGATGGACAAATACTCAACACTGTTGCTGATCATTTGACCGCTTTGGCAGGTCAAAAAGCATCAGTAACCAAGGCTAAAAAGGCGGTGGCTCAGTTCCGCAGTCGTGAAGGCCAAAAAATTGGTGCCAAGGTAACATTGCGCGGACCAAAAATGTGGAACTTCTTGGATAAATTAATCCATTTGGCTATTCCACGTATTCGCGACTTTCGTGGTATCAGCCCAAAAGGTTTTGATAAGCAAGGTAACTTCAGCCTCGGTTTAACCGAACAAGCGTTGTTCCCAGAAGTTGATCTCGAGCGTCTTGAGCACAATCAAGGTTTATCAATCACCATCGTTTTAGAAAACAGTGACCCTGAAAAATCACTCGCGGTCATGAAGGGCATCGGCATGCCACTGCGTGAGAAATAAGGTATAACGATATGGCAAAAACAAGTAAAGTAGCCCGCAACGAACAACGCGTTCAAATGGCCGATAAATTTCGTGCCAAGCGTGAAGAATTGCGCGCCCGTTCAAAAGACATGACATTAACCCTCGAAGAGCGTATGGAGGCTCGCGTTGCATTAACTCAGTTGCCTCGCAACAGTGCACGCAATCGCATTCGCAATCGTTGTAAAATCACTGGTCGCCCACGCGGCTACGTTGGTCGCATCGGCATCAGCCGTGTTGCTCTGCGTAAATTAGCGCACGAAGGTGTGCTCCCAGGTTTATCGAAGGCCAGTTGGTAAGGAATTTATTATGAGTCAAAGTGATCCAATCGCAGACGCATTAACTATTATTCGTAACGGCATCCAAGCTGGTAAGAATGAAGTTAATTTTAAACACTCAAAAATTAAAGAGGGTGTTTGTCAGGTATTAAAGAAAGAGGGTTATATTACCCGCGTTGACGTACTTGATACTAAGCCTGCGAAAACCATTAAAGTTGGTTTAAAATACAGTGACAACGGTGAATCCGTTATCCACAATATCCAGCGCATATCAAAGCCTGGTATCCGTACCTACAAAGGTGGCAGTGAGCTGAAGGAAGTTCTCGGCGGTTTTGGTATTGCCATTGTTTCAACTAATAAAGGTATCTTGTCAGACCGTGATTGTCGTGAGATGAACATCGGCGGCGAGGTATTGTGCGAAGTACGCTAGGTCGTTTGAGTTAAGGAAACACCATGAGTAAAGTCGGAAAACAACCAATTAGTTTACCAAGTGGCGTCGAAGCCAAAGTAAACGGTAATGTTTTTGAATGCAAAGGACCAAAGGGTTCTTTAAGTGTTGATATTAATGAAGCGATCAGCGTGAATATTGCTGATGGTAATATTGTACTTGAGCGCAAAAACGAAGACAAATTAACCCGCGCTATGCACGGCACCCTGCGCAGCCTGATTAATAACACCGTTGTCGGTGTTTCTGAAGGCTACACCAAGCAATTGGAAATTCAGGGCGTTGGTTATCGCGCACAACTCCAGGGCAAAAAGCTCGTTCTCAATGTTGGCTTCTGTCACACGGTTGAGATCGAAGCACCTGAAGGAATCACCTTCACTTGCCCAGACCAAACGCACATCGATGTCGCCGGCATCGACAAGCAAGCGGTTGGTCAAATTGCTGCAGAAATTCGCGCCGTTCGTAAGCCTGAGCCTTATAAAGGTAAAGGTATTCGTTACGTCGGTGAGTACGTACGCCGCAAAGCAGGTAAATCTGCAAAATAATCAATAACACAATTGGGGCGATGTTAAGCGCGGTAGGCTACCGCAAGCGTTCGTCCCCTTTGATGAGGTACCTAACATGGACAAAAACGTAGCCAAAGCCAAGGCTCTCGCCAAAAAACGTCGTCGCATTCGTAAGAAGGCGAGCGGCACATCTGAGCGCCCACGCTTATCTATCTACCGTAGCGAAAAACATATCTACGGACAAATCATTGATGATGACCAAGGCAAAACGCTGCTTGCATGCAGCAGTGTTGCCAAAGACCTCAAAGGCAGCTTAGATGGCAAGAACGCCATTGAAGTTGCAACTGCGGTTGGTGAAGCCCTCGCTGAAAAGGCCGTTGCGGCCGGTATTCAGCAGGTGGTCTTTGACCGTGGTGGTCGTCGTTACGCCGGTCGTGTAAAGGCTTTGGCGGATGGAGCTCGTGGCAAAGGCTTGCAATTTTAGGACTCATTCCATACTGCCGGACCCCCTAATTGCCAGGGGTCTGGATCACTAAGCAGGGCAGACAGCAAATCGCTGTCATAACTGCACTTACAGAGGTAACCTTATGGCTCAGGAAGAAACAGCCAATCCAGCAGCAGCAGCACCCGATGACAAGAAGGGTGGCCGTGGTCAACGTGGAAGCGGTGGCGGCGGACGTGGTGGTCAGCAACGCGAATCACGTAGCAAGCTCTATGAAGAAGAAGTCGTACGCATTAACCGATGCGACAAGGTCGTTAAAGGTGGTAAGCGTTCGAGCTTCTCTGCATTTGTCGTTCTTGGCGATGGTAAAGGCAAGGTTGGCTATGGTTATGCCAAGGCCCGCCAAGTACCAAACAGCATCGACAAAGCAGTGCGCGCTGGTGAAAAAGCCATGCAACGTTTTCCAATTGTTAAAGACACCATTCCACACGAGGTGGAAGGTCGCTTTGGCTCAGCAGTTGTTCGTTTAATTCCAGCTGCTGAAGGTACCGGTGTAATTGCTGGTAAGACCGTTCGTGCAGTACTCGAAAAACTCGGTATTCACAACGTGCTGACCAAATCATTCGGATCAAATAACCCAATTAACTTAGTAAAAGCCACATTTGATGCGCTCGAACAATTGCGCACCAAAGAGCAGTACGAAGAACTGCGCGGAATCAAACTCTAAGGTAGATGAAGATGAGTTTACAAGACATTCTGAGTGTTGATACCGGTCGTAAGAAAGCCAATCGCGTTGGTCGCGGTCCTGGTTCTGGTAATGGTAAAACCTGTGGCCGTGGTCACAAAGGTGCAGGCTCTCGTAGCGGTACCGTTCATCGTCAATTATTTGAAGGTGGACAAATGCCATTCTGGATGCGCATTCCTTATCGCGGATTCAGCAATGCACGCCACACCACTCGTTACCAAGCAGTGAAATTAGCAAAAGCAGTAGAACGTGTTGATGGTGATTTAACTATTGATGCGCTAATTGCAGCTGGCCTCGCTGGTAAAAACGATCGTATTAAATTAGTTTCTGGCGCTGACGTTTCTAAAAAGGTCAACGTGCAGGTTCATCGAGTCACCAAATCGGTTCGCGAAGCGATCGAAAAGGCTGGCGGAACTGTGGAAGAGATTGATGCCAGAGGATAACCTGGTTAAAAATCCAGTTGCAGAACTGGCTAAGCGATTCCTCTTCACCTTTATGATTGGTGTTGTGGTTTATCGTTTAGGCGTCGTTGTGCCTGTTCCAGGTATCGATGTTGACGCTATTAAAGAATTGGTGAATCGCTCTGGTGACGGTGCGATGGGTAAGATTTTGCAATATGCAAATATGTTTAATGGAGGCGCGATTGCGAACGCCTCTATTTTTGGTTTAGGCGTGATGCCGTATATTTCTGCTTCTATTATTTTCCAATTATTGGCATTTAGTTTCCCAGCAATTAAAGAGTTGCAAAAAGAGGGCGAAGTTGGTCGACGTAAAATCAACCAATATACGCGCTATGCGACGGTTTTAATCTGCTTGGCACAATCTGGTATCGCGGCTTACGCTTTGGCAAATCAATCTGATGGTGGTGCGGTATTAGTAACCGAGCCAAATACCTTCTTATTTGTAGTACGTAGCATGATTATTATTACCACTGGTTCGATGGTTATTCTGTGGCTCGCCGAGCAAATTACCCGTCACGGTGTTGGTAACGGTGTATCGGTTGTGATTATGATCAGTATTCTTGCTGCATTCCCAGGTGCGATTGCGCAACTCGGTGGCAGTGATGGCTTCGGTGTTGGTAAAGCGGTATTGTTGATTGGTATCTTACTCGCAGTTATCGCTGGTATGGTTGTTTTAACTATGGCACGTCGCCGCATTAATTTAGAGCAACAACGTCGCGTCCAAGGCAACAAAGTCATGGGTGGCGGTCAAACGCAGTTGCCATTAATGCTCAACCAAGCCAACGTGATTCCGGTTATTTTCGCATCACCAGTCATGGTGGTTGTTGGTATGGTTTTCGGCGCGATTGGCCTCGACTTATTTAACTATGGAACACCTGGTTATCGTTACTTGTTTGCCGGTTTAATTATTTTCTTTACCTATTTTTACATTTCGATTACCCAAGACCTCAACGATATGGCTAACCACTTTAAACAAGCTGGTTTCTTTATCCGCGGTGTCAAACCTGGTCGTAAGACCGTTGAGTACATCGAGCATCGTCGCAACCGTTTGAGTTTTATCGGTGCGTTCTCACTGGCTCTGATTGCCTTGATGCCTGATTTATTCAGCCCTGCTTTGGATCTCCAAGGTAATACCGGGCAGGTTTTATTGGGTGGTGTTGGTCTTTTGATCGTGGTTGGTGTAACCTTGGATATTATTCAGAAAGTAGCTTCATTCCTGATGGCGAATCAGTACATGGTTGGCGGACAAGCACCTATGGGTGGCGGTCCTGCACCAAGTGGTGGTGGTAAGCGCGGCGGGAAGCGGTTCTAGGACATACCATGGCAAAAGAAGAAGCAATTCGTTTAGAAGCAAAAGTGAAAGAAAAATTGCCTAACGCGCGATTCAAAGTCGAGCTAGAAAATGGGCATGAAATCTTGGCGCATATTTCGGGTAAAATGCGTCAGCACTACATCCGTATCCTCCCTGGCGATACCGTCACGGTGGAAATGTCACCCTACGACCTGACCCGTGGTCGTATCGTTTATCGGGAAGCGTAAGGACAGAGCCATGAAAGTACTCGCATCTGTTCGGCGTCGTTGTGAAAACTGCAAAGTAATCAAGCGAAAAGGCCGCATCCGTATCATTTGTTCAAACCCCAAGCATAAACAGCGCCAGGGCTAAAGGAAAAACTATGCCACGTATTCTCGGTGTTGATTTACCAAACAACAAAAAAGTGCCATATTCATTGCGCTATCTTTACGGCATTGGACTTGTCCGTGCTCAACTTATCTGCGACAAGTGCGGCATTGATCAAAACAAACGCGCTTTCGAATTAAGTGAAGAAGAAGTCGCTCACTTGGCAAACTTTATCGACGCAAACTTCGTCGTTGAAGGTAACTTGCGACGCGAAGTGCAGGCTAACGTAGCGCGCTTCAAAGAAATCGGTTGCTACCGTGGCTATCGCCACGCGCGTAACTTACCGTGCCGT
>JANQLF010000135.1 GCA_028280785.1 Planctomycetota bacterium | reverse complement strand
TTTTGCACGTTCTGAATGATGTTGGCCATGGTAAAAGTCTTACCGCTACCTGTCACACCAAGTAAAGTCGCATCCTTTTTGCCACCCAATAATGCCTCGCTCAATTGCTTAATCGCAAGTGGTTGGTCACCCGTTGGTTCGTAGGGGGCTGCTAATTCAAAACCGGCTTCGTCTAAGGCTTGGCTCATCAGACCATAAGCTGGCATTGCCTGCCGCTTGTTCAAGCCATGACTGACGGCAGGATGCGCCAATGGACGTCAATCACGATGCGGCATTGGTAGTGTTGTCAGGGGGTCAGGACTCAACGACCTGTCTAGCTTGGGCAATGCAGCGATATAAACGCATTGAGTGCATCACCTTTGATTATGGTCAGCGTCATCGCATTGAATTAGAAGCGGCGCAAAAAATTGCTGAGTTGGCTGATGTGCCGTGGACCTGCTTACCGATTGATAGCTTTAGTAAACTCGGTGGTAATGCCCTGACCGGCGACGAACAAGTCGAATCAGGTGTGCGTGCTGAAAATAATTTACCCAATACCTTTGTGCCAGGTCGCAATTTAATTTTCCTGACTTTCGCTGCGGCCTTTGCCTATCAGCGCGAGATTACCGAATTAGTCACGGGTGTTTGCCAGACCGATTACAGCGGTTATCCCGACTGCCGTGAATCGACCATGACAGCATTGCAAAATTCCTTGCGCGCCGGCATGGAAGCGCCGTTTACCATCCATACACCGCTCATGCACATGACTAAGGGTGAGAGTATTAAGCTTGCTCAAGAAGTTGGGGCGATGGAATTAATGGCCTGGAGCCATACCTGCTATAATGGTAGTGTGCCACCGTGTGGTAAATGCCCTGCCTGTGAATTGCGGGCCAAGGGTTTTGCTGAAGTTGGGATTAAAGATCCGCTTTTAGAGCGTCTCAGTTAATTTTTATAACGCTTGAACGCGTTCTCGACGTTCCCATTTAAAATCACATCAATAAACGCCTGACCATAAGCCTTGGCTTTTTGCTTACCGACGCCGTGCACTAATAGGAATTCTTCGTCGTCGGTTGGCTGCATGCGAGCCATGTCGCGGAGACTAGCATCGCTAAATACAATGTAGGGCGGTTTGCCGAGATCGTCGGCGATAAGCTTGCGCAATTCGCGAAAGGTTTCGAATAATTCGCGATCGACGCCTTCCCAGTCTTCGGGTGCTTCTTTTTTCGGCGCGGCGTGCTTGGATTTTTTACCTTTGATTTCAACAGTGCTGAGGTGAACGCTGCCTTCGCCTTTGCACAGGATCTGTCCTGCTTTAGTTATTTTTAAAATGGGGAAGCCATTTTGCTCAACGCTTTGCAGATAATCTTGAACAACAAGTTGATCCATCCATGAGCGTAATAATTGATCGCGATATTCACTCATTAAGCCAAAGACGCTGAGGTTTTGATGTTTATTAGCTAATACTTTTTCAGTGCGTTTGCCGAGTAAGACATCGATGACATGCCCAGCGCCAAAGCGATTCTCGCAGCGCCACACTCC
The DNA here is from genome assembly GCA_028280785.1 of Planctomycetota bacterium. GTDB lineage: Bacteria > Planctomycetota > UBA11346 > UBA11346 > UBA11346 > JANQLF01. The sequence goes on along the minus strand of JANQLF010000135.1, from coordinate 3,560 downwards.
AGAAATCATTTTTTGTGCCAGGACTAAGGCTTCCTCATCGTCAATTTTCTTGGTTTCACCCAAGCAGACATCGCAAGCGCCACAATTATTGGGATCAGCCTCAGAATCAGGGGCCGGCCAGCTTTGATCAAAATGTTTGGTAATTAATTTATGACGGCAAATAGGGGCAACAGCGTATTGACCAATCTCACGCAGATGTGATTCAAAGCTGCGCATTAAAGCAGCGTCAGTGTCGTTGTTATGGCTCATTAAAAAGCGGTGGGTGTGAAAGTCACCAGCGCTATGTAATAAAACACATTCGGCGCTTAATCCGTCGCGGCCAGCACGACCTGCTTCTTGTTGATAGTGTTCAATGCTTTTCGGAATATTATGATGAATAACAAAACGCACGTTGGAGCGGTCTATGCCCATGCCAAAGGCGATGGTTGCGACGACCACATCGAGGGCTTCTTTGATAAATGCATTTTGGACGAACTGACGTTGAGCATCAGGCATCCCGGCATGATAACCGCCACAATTAACCCCAGCTAATTTTAAGGCATCGCAAATGCGTTCGACTTCTTTGCGCGTTTGCGCATAGACAATGCCGCCTTCACCTGGATGCCTGCCGATGACTTCGAGTATTTGCTTAATGCCGTTATTGCGGCGAAAGCTGCGATAAATTAAATTAGGTCGATCAACGTGGCCGATAAATTGATGGCAATCACGTAAATCTAATTGCTTGATGATGTCTTCCTGCACGGTTTTGGTTGCCGTGGCAGTGAGGGCCATGCGTGGAACGTGAGGAACTTGATCGAGCAGGGGTAAGAGCTGACGATATTCTGGACGAAAGTCATGACCCCAATGCGAAACACAGTGGGCCTCATCAACAGCGATTAATCCGAGATGGTCACCACAGCGATCGAGCAAATCGCCAACGCAAAAGCGCTCGGGGCTGACATACAATAAATCTAATTTACCGGCTTCGAGATCGTTGAGGTGCTGCTGTTTACTGCTGCTATCCAGCATGCTGTGCAATGCAGCACTATGCAGACCTGCTTCGTTTGCTGCTTGAACTTGGTCATCCATTAAGGCAATTAATGGTGAGATAACCAAGGTCATTTTCCCACTGCAGGTGGGTGGAACTTGATAGCACAGTGACTTGCCGCCACCGGTTGGTAATATTACTAAGCAATCTTGCTTATTGAGGGCGCTGTTGACGGCGTCTTCTTGGTGCACACGAAAAGATTCGTAGCCCCAATGTTGTTTTAAGGAATCAATTGCGTTCAACGCTTGCGTCATGCTGGCGACGATGCTAGATGGGACTTAAATCACGCAAGGTGACCTTATGCGCGCTATAATTCAACGGGTAAGTGAAGCGTCTGTCAGCATTGACGGCAGCGTGCATGCAGCAATTGAAACTGGCATGCTGATTTTATTAGGTGTTGGTCCGGAGGATGACCAGTCTGATATTGATTGGCTTGCCCAGAAAATCGCAAAATTGCGCATCTTCGAAGACGATGAAGGGAAAATGAATAAGTCCCTTATTGATATTGAAGGGAATGCCTTGGTGATCAGCCAATTCACCTTGTTTGCCTCAACTAAGAAGGGCACACGTCCGGCCTTTATTGGCGCAGCACCCCCAGATATGGCAAAGGATCTCTATCAGCAGTTCGCTGATGCCTTGGCAGGTATGATCGCTGAGGTGAAAACTGGCGTCTTTGCTGCGGACATGGATGTTGCCCTGCATAACGATGGACCAGTGACGATCAGCATTGATAGCAAAAAACGAGAGTAATATAAGCTATTGATATGCTGATACTTAAGTAAGGATATCAGTTGCTGGCTTGGTAAGGTGCCAGGCCTAATTTTTTGGGTTTGATCTTGTATCTAAACGTTGCTTGGCGGTCTGTTTAGGACTACAGCCTTTAAAAACTACGGGATTGCGCTCGGAGAATGATTTACAGACTGTGGCACGCCGAGTGGTTAATGGTGAGGGATAGTTGATGGCAAAAGATAAGGCCAGCCAAGAAGACATTTATCGTCAAATGCGACAAGACATTGAAGGTGGGGTCTATCCATCTTCTACGCGTTTGCCTTCGGTTCGTACCTTAGCGAAGCGCTTTAAAGCAAGTCCTAATACAATTTCAAAAGTTGTTAGCCGATTAATGGAATCGGGATTATGCACCGCACGTCGCGGTGTTGGTTTATTTGTGCGTAGCTTACCAACGCGCAAAATGACTTTATTAGTTGGTAGTACCGAAGCTGAAGCAGACGATGGATTTTTAGGTGCCATTGAAGTTGGTTTACAAGAGCGCCTCGCTGCTGAAGGCATCGAAATTGAACGTTATCATATTACACCAGATGACCCAAGTTATGGTCCTGCGGTTGAACGCATTCGTCGTCCGGGCCGGGTTATTTTATGTATGGGCCTTTCACATGAGCCACATTTAAAAGCGCTCAGTGAATTGCGTCGTCCGATGTTGGTCATCGGTCACAACCCAAGTCGCTGCAATGCATCAAGCATTGTACAAAATGGTTTCCGCTCTGGTTATTTGGCTGCGCGTTATTTGATTAAAAAAGGCTGTCGTAAAATTGCCTTTGTTGGTCGTGTGCGCCGCATTCGTCAAGTTGTCTTGCCTGAAGCTGAAAGCTTAAAAGAACTTGCCGGTGTCCAATGTGCCATTCAGGAAGAGGGTTTAAGTTTAAATCCTGAATTTAATTTCCGCGATGTTGAATCTGCAAGCGATGCGGTTGAAAAATTAACTGAAAAACCAGATGGCTTAATTATCCCAGCAAATGATGATGTTGCCTCACTCAAAGTGCGTAAGAACTTAGTCGATAAAGGCAATGTGGTGGTTATTGGTGATGATAGCCTTTTGAAGAAGCCAAAACACTCGACTGCTGTATGCATTAGCCAAGAAGATGTCATCGAATTAGCAGTGATGGAATTGCTGCGTTTGCTCGGTGAACAACGCGTGCCGACGCGCACCTACATGGTTGATACAGAATTACACGAAGAAGTTGGATAAGTGAAATCAATACAAACAAAAGCCTGTCGCACGCGACAGGCTTTTTTATTGGCCGAATCAATTCATTTCTCATACTGAATACCATGTGGTCTTTATACATCATTCGTTGTGCTGATGATTCTTTGTATGTGGGCATAACCACCGATGTCGAGCGACGTTTTGAAGAACACCAGGCGGGCAAAAAGCAATCGGCGAAGTATGTGCGTGGTCGTGGCCCGTTGAAATTAGTATATCAATACGAAATTGGCGATCGCAGTTTGGCCTCGCGTTATGAATACGCCTGTAAGCAATTGTCTAAAGATGACAAAGAACGTTTAGTGGCAGGGCAGTTGGATTTAGAAGATTGCCTGGAACTCGTCGATTAATTACTTTTCGAGTTCTTTAATCACGTCGGTAAAATCCTTGGGTAATTTACAGGTGATTTTAACTTGCTGACGTGTAAGCGGATGATTAAAGGTAATGCCGTAAGCGTGTAACATATGGCGGCGGCAGGGGACCGGGTCATGGCGGTCACCATAAAGACGATCACCAAATAGCGGATTACCCATT
>JANQLF010000120.1 GCA_028280785.1 Planctomycetota bacterium | reverse complement strand
GCCTTCAGAAACATGATGCATAAAAGAGGTGTAACGGTGACAGCGGTAAACCAGCTAAGCAAGAGTGAATAAAGTACTACTTGGTATAATGAGCGACAGAATTCGCCGGTGGAATCTTGTGAAGTGCCAATCGCTGCAAATGCCAAAATAGCCACGATCGTTGCGCCCAATAAAGGCATGGCTGTTTGCTTAACAATATCTATGGCTGCTTGTTTGCGTTCTTCGCCCTGTTGAATTTTAATCAACATACTATCAACAATAACAATGGCATTATCTACGAGCATGCCGAGTGCGATAATCAGAGCACCGAGAGAAATGCGCTCTAAGGCTACACCATTAGGCAGCATAATCATAAATGTCGCTGAAATGGTTAACATAAGCACAAAGCCAATGATAACCGCACTGCGTAAGCCCATAAAGAACATCAATACAACAATAACGATGGCTACTGCTTGCAGTAAGCTGACCACAAATCCATCAATAGCAGTTGTGACCGCATCTGATTGAAATGAGACCGCGTCTATTTCCATGCCGAGTGGCTGGAATTTCTTTAATTCATGGAGACGTTGTTTGACTTTTTCACCCATAGTAACGACGTTACCGCCGCTAACGGTGGATATGCCTATGCCAATTGCTGCCTCGCCATTAAAACGAATAACTTGTGTTGCCGGATCTTGATAGGCCCTTCTTATTTTTGCTATGTCTTTTAAACGAATTTGCCGATTAGATTTTGAAGAAGTGAGGTAGATATTACCTAGTGAGTCGACGCTTTCGGTTAAACCACTTGGGTTGATTGTTATGTATTCAGTTCCGAATTCAAAGCGTCCAGAAAAAGCAGCAATATTTTTTAATTGCAGTTCTTTAATGACCAGTGTTTTAGGAATACCCAGTGAAGCCATCAGGTCGCGATCAAATTCGACATAGATAACTTCATTGAGTAAGCCAACGATGGAAACTTTGGCTACATCCTCGACTAAGGGTAATTCCTTCTGCAATATTTTAACAAAATCACGAATTTCTGCGTATGAGTATTCCTGTCCGTAAACCACCAGAAAGATGCCAAATACATCACCATAATCGTCGATGACCATTGGTGTGCCTGCCCCAGGTGGTAAATTGGGGACAGCATCATTGACCTTGCGCCGTAATTCATCCCAAACCTGTGGAAGTTTATGTTTGTCGTATTTGTCTTTAATGGTCGCTGTAATGGTCGAGACACCGCGTTCAGAACGAGATTCGATAGAATCGAGTTGTCCAAGTTGCTGGAGAGCTAGCTCCATGGTGTCGGAGACTTCTTGTTCTACCTCTGCTGGTGTTGCGCCGGGATAGGGGGTAATAATGAGCGCATCTTTAATCGTAAATTCTGGGTCTTCGAGACGACTTAAATTATTATAGCAGATAAAGCCACCGCCCAGAAGGACGAAGGTCAAGACCATGGTGACGACGCGATTGTTTATGCAGTAGTCAGTAAGTTTCATGTGCTTATTTTAAAAAAGTAACGGGCATGTTTTCGCGTAATTTATGTACGCCAGAAAGTGCGACCATTTCACCTTTGTTGAGACCATCAGTGATTTCAATCATGCCATCTTGTAGTTTACCAGTTTGAACCAGTCGTTTTTTGGCTTTCTGTTCCTTGTCGATGACCCACACCATGAACGCTTTATTTTCATCAGAAATCACACATTGGCTTGGGACACGGATTTGTCGCTCATTGATATCGCGAATAAATTCATTCATCAACACTTTTGAGCTCATGCCTGGAAGTATTTTAGCATCGAGACTATCGATTATGGTCAGTGTAATCGGATAAGTACGGGTATCTTTATCAGGCGTTGTTGCGAATTCTGAAAAGCGAGCTGGGAAGTGTTTGTTGGGTAATCCGTTAAACATGACGAAAGGATTTAAGAGTTCAGTGGCTTCTTCCTTGGTCATTTTGTTTTTGCCTTTGATGATGACGCTTTCTGGAACATCAATGACGACTTCAAGTGATGAGTTGTCTTGAAGGATGAAGATTGTTTGTTTAGCCTGAATGTTAGTGAAGTTATTCACTAGGATTTTGCCGACCTGTCCATCAAAGCTGGCTTTGAGCATACAGTCATTGAGGGCTTTCTGGGTTTTTTCTAAGTTCGCCTTGGCTACATCAATCTGTTGTTCGGCTTGTTCATATTTAATTTTCTCAAGAACGCCTTTTTTAAATAAATCTTGTTTACGTTTAAAGTCCTCTTCAGCAGCTTTGAATTTCGCATTTTCGCGCTTGAGGTTAGATTGATAGTCACTGTCATCCAATTGAGCGAGGATGTCGCCTTTTTTGAATTCATCGCCTTCTTTGATGTCGAGTTTGACTATCTTTCCTGACACTTCGAATGATGATTCAGATTGCGTGGCAGACTGAACGACGCCAGTGAATTCCATATGCGACATCTGCGCATCTTCGCCGGCAACTATTGCTTTTATCGGTCTTATCGGATCTTGTGGGGTAATTTTGTCACCGCAGCTCACACAAAGAAAGCTTATGATAAATAGCGAACTAAGGAAATAGGTTGGCTTCATTGTTATTCTTCTTGTTTCGGTGGTTCAAGTTCAATGAATTGTTGAAGGCTGATTGCTAGGTTATGCAATTGATATTGCAGGTTGGCTAAAAGAAATTTTGCTTCTTCTAAGGCGAGGCTGCTGTCGCCAAGACGCGTGATGGTGGTACCGCCAGCTTTGTAGAGGAGGCGGGTATCATCATAATTCTTCTTAGCGAGGGAAATCACGTGTTTTTGTTGTTCGATGCGAGACAATAAGGTTTTTTGTTGAATCTGCGCATTGATTAATACTTGTTGTCGTTGTTCAATGAGTTTTTGGTGTTGTTGACTGAGGCTGACAATATTCGATTGCGCTTGCGATTTTTTAGCCATTTGTTGGCCACCGTCATAGATCGACCAACTTAAGCCTACACCAATTTGCCATTGTTCATTGAGGTCCTCAAAGCCATCACCAATGCCTGAGTAATTGGCTGTTGCCAATAGCTGTGGATACATGCCGCTTTGTGCTAATTGTTGATTAGCCTCTTCTGCTTGGCGGCGCGATTCTAAGGCGGTTAGGCCACTTGATGAGGTTTGATGGTTTTTAGCGAGCTCAAGGTACTTGGTGACATTGGTTTCTTGATCGACGCTGCCAGTAACGCTAATCGGTTTTTTATCTACCTGAACGGGGATACTCAGTAATTGGGCCAGTTTATTGAGATTAATTAATTCATCGCTGTAAGCCTGGGTCAGGCTGTTTTTGCTATCAGCTAAATTAATTTCGCTTAAGCGCACGTCGAGCGCTGATACGCTTCCTGCTGCTTCGAGTGCTTTGGCATCATCTACTTCGTCTTGACGTTGTTTTACTCGTGATTCATTGATGGTGATATTGGCGCGAGCCAGCCAAATATCAGTGACTGCGCGACGCACAATATTAGTTGCTTCATTGCGGACACGATCGTGATCGGCACTGGCTGCTAATACTAAATAGTTGGATGCGTCTCTGGCTGCAGAACGGCGACCAAAACCAAATAAGAATTGATCGACAGTGATGTCAGCAGTGTAGACGTCCTCAATAGTACTTTGTCCCCATAACGGGTCGCCAGCCTCTTGATTGATGTAACGTGCATTAGCGCTGAGGTTGGGGTAGAGGAAGCTGGTATTGCTTCGACTTTGTGCTTGCGTCGACAAAACCTGTGCCTGTGCGATAAGTACATCACGTGATTGTTCCCAGGCACGGCGTGCAGCCTGATCAATGTTGAGGCTAGGTGGAGACACCGCTTCTTCTGCGTGAAGCAGTGCACTAGCGGTGACGAGAAGTAAAAAGGTTAGTTTATGGTACATGTCGCCAGCCTAACTGAGCAAGAGGTGGGGCAAGTATACATTAGGCAAATGGAGCCATCTTAACAAAATGCTAATACTTGGTTTAGGGCTTTTATGCATGGGTTTAGACTATAGCGTTTATACTCATGTCCGATGATGCGACTCCCCAGGAAGGTCAGCACTTTTTATTACCGAGTATTCGTGGAACGATTCTGTGGCTGTTCATGTTTTACGTGCTGTCTTACCTCTGTGTTCGATTCGTTTTTGAAGAACAAGGACGCACTTTGTTGGTGGGGCCTGCGTATTCAGAAACTTTGTTTGATGGAAACAGCAGCTTTGAAACAATGGTCTACTATATTTATAAACCCATCGGTGTTTGCGATGAGGCGTTGACTGGTCGCGCTTATGAGCTTGATGATTCTTTCTTTAATAAGTTGTTGCGCTAATGACTGAAGCGGGTGCATTGCGTTATTTACCGCTAGCACTTGCTTTTGTGGTGTGGTTTTTAGTAGTGCCATTTTTTGACGATTGGCCTTGGGCGGTTAGTTTACTTGATATTTTTCTGATATTCACCTTGTCGTTTTCTCTTTATTCAGTTAAAGCTGAACGTAAAAAGTTACTGGTAAAGGCAGCGATGGCAGCGCCTATTGTCATGCTATTTGCCTATCGTCTGTTTGATTCGAACGACACGACATTAGTGATCATGCTGGTTTTTCTGATATTATTTTTTGCCAATAGCTTTATGCAGATATTACTGGGTGTTTTTCGTTCGCGTACCATCAGTGCCGATGTCATGTTAGGTGCGAGCTGTTCTTACTTAATTCTCGGTTTGTTGTTCGCATTGTTGTATATAATTTGTGAAACGCTCCAGCCAGGCAGCTTCAGTGGTATCAACACTGCCGAGTCTTCACTGGATCAAAACCGTGCACTCATGTATTTTAGTTATGTAACCTTAACGACCTTAGGCTATGGCGATATTTCACCAATAAGTTCGATAGCCCGATCTTTCGCAAGTTTTGAAGCTATCGTGGGCCAATTGTATTTAACCATTCTAGTCGCTATTCTAGTCAGTGATTACGTGTCCAATCGTCATAACGAAGAAAATTCATAAAAAGAAAAGCCACTATCAGAGATAGTGGCGAGAGTAGAGCGTCGTCGATAAGCCGGGTTCTGTCGCGGACGATCATTTATCTAGAGTCTACCGTTGCCAGTAAACTTCATGCACTCATTCGTGGCGGCACGGGTCATACATAGCCACAGTCTGAGCTTGCTCCAAGTGGGGTTTACAATGCCAGTGACCTCGCGATCACCGCGGTGCGCTCTTACCGCACCATTTCACCCTTACCGTAAGGCGGTATCCTTTCTGTTGCACTTTCCCTGCCTCGCTACTCCCAACGAGACGGCTGGAATTACCAGTCACTATGCCCTGTGGAGCCCGGACTTTCCTCGTATTCAAAAGAACACGCGATCGCCTGACAACGCGTTTATTATGAATGTGAATTCAAGCTGCCAAGGCTGATTGCTTGCCGATCCTGACGATGCGCTCAGTATACCAATATGCCTGATCCGGGAAAATTGCTGGCAATTGACTATGGTCGTGCTCGTTTGGGCTTAGCGGTTTGCGATGCCTTACGCATTAGCATTAAAGCCTTGGGTCATATCAATCGTGAAACTGATAAACAGGCTGCGGGCATTGTGCATAAACTGGCGACTGATGAACAAGTCGTCTCCGTCGTTATCGGATTGCCCTTACATGCGAGTGGTGATGTCGGTGAAAATGTTGAATGGGTGAGGAATTTTTGCACTGAGTTAGCGCAGCTAAATGATTTGCCAATTATAGAAGTTGATGAACGACATAGCAGTCAGGAAGCAGAGGCCTTACTGAAAGAAGAGGGGAAGTGGCCTGCCGAACCAGGGGCAATAGACGCCAAAGCAGCCTGTGTTATTCTCAAGCGCTACATTGATGGAGAGACGTAAATGCGTCTTGGTGCTTTATTCCTTGTGATGTTTCTATGCTGTGGCTGTGGCCCTAAGCGCGCAGAGGATACGACTTTTGTTCGCTATGACCATGAAGATGTGTTTGCGCCTGGCACTGCTTTCGCGATAGCCCGACAATCATATCCGAATCATCGTAGCGAACGCATCCCAACCATAGAGCGTAAAGAGATTATTAAAATAATAGATCGCGTACTGCGGGAACGTGGTTTTGCCAAAGATCAACATGCAAAATATGTAATCAGTTTTCATCGAGAATATTTTGATTTCGAGAAAGACGGCGACGTTGTCAAAAAGGTCAAGGTACTTTTGGATGAGGGAGAAACGCATTATATGTATGAACTCAATGCACAGTCCCGTTCCAATGACCGCGATGGTGCTTTGGTCATCGATGTGATTAATAAAGAAACAAATACGTTAGAGCGACAAGTAGTCTCGCTGTATTATTTTGGGAAATTACAAGCAGCGTATCGAGAAAGTCCTGATGACGAGAAGGAAAAATATCGTCGTGGCATAGTTGCATTAGAGCACATGCTCGGTTTAGATGTCACCGATGCCAATCAGTAAGTGAAGCTGGTTGCAAATAATACACCGAAGTTGTCAATGCGTATTTTCCCATCACCGGTTGCAGCGCTAAATGAATCTTCAACGCTGATATCATGTGAGCCCCAGTTATAATTAAGGCCAATAGATGTGGTGTTGATTTCACCTTTTTTGCTAACACCAAGCATGACACCGAACATATCTAATTTTGAATAAACTTCATCATTGCGGCTGGCAACGGGGGAAAAATCAGTGTAAAGGCCACCATGAACAGCAATGCGATCATTCACATGATAATGACCACCAATGGCCACGTTAATGACATAATCGAGATCTGCTTTAACTGCCGGTAAGTCATCGAAAACTTGGGTGGCAACCGTGCTGATTTTATTATAATTCAATAAGTCAATTTGTTCATTGCTCTCATAAACAGTGTGGGAACCGATGTTCTCATAGAATATGACATCTATTTCCACATTCCATTTTTCATGGGTGTAGGCTGCGCCGAGGCCGAGGGTAAGCGGATATTTAATTTCGTAATCAATACTCGTATCTTTGAAACGAATCTCATTGGTTTCGGTTGGTAAATCCTGAAATAAATGTACTGAGAATGAACTTGAGTGGGATAATTGTATTGCTGGTGTTTTTAGTGTTGCGCCAACAGCCCAGCGTTCACTGATTATCCATTGACCACCAAAGGAAAGTCCCATATCCAATGATTCATGATCACCGGTTGCAAATGAAACTTGCGAAAATCTAAGTGCATTAGTTGGATCACGTGCTTGTATACCTAAAGATTCCGAGCTTTTCCGTGATGTTAAACTCAGCCACAGACTACCTCCGACTGTCCAGTCTTCTGCGCTGCGATAGGCAAATGCGAGATGGGGCTGTAAAACAGAAAAATCGATGCTTGAATCTAAAACCGAATGCGTGGTCAGCGTAGTGCTTGGATTGTATTCGTCTTGGTCTAATTTGACATTTTGCGTATAACTGTTGGGGGTCGTAACGGCAAAACCGTATGAAAAATTACTGTTTTCACTATCACTCGCATCAAACGTGGTGCCAAAAAATGTTGGTAATTGTCCAAAGCCATCTGCTTCAGTTGAGGTGCCCAGGCCTTCGATTTCTACATTGGTGAATTCGATAAATAATGCGTTTGCAGTAATGGTATTACCTTCTGTTCGTGCTATGCCTGCTGGGTTATACCAAATTGCTTCTGAACCTTTTGCTCGCGCACGATAGGCACCGCCTTCAAGAGCGCCCCAGTGGCCTATCGGTAGTCGGTTGTAATTGGGTAAATTTAAATCCGGAGGGTTTAAAGCCGTAACGCCATATATAGATGCACTGCTAAAAACACTGAGAGCAAGCGTGCGTGTTAGATTATGCATTCGAGAGCACCTTAATCGTCCAGGCGGTCACGAGAGCCAGGCATGAAATAATGCAGGCAATGCTTAGTGGTTTTCCGGCTTTACTTAAATCTGCTTGTTTGCCCCAAAAATTTAGGCGAATATTGTGATAGAGCCCATGGAGGTGATGGACGTAGGCAAAGCTAATAAAGCCACTGAGAATGGTGAGGTAATTAGGGTTTGTCATAAACCAATGTAGGACGAAGAGGGGAATTAATGTTAAGGGCAGGGTGTAGGGAGCCAAAGAGATAATAGTCGAGCGCACAGGGCCTGTCTTATCGTGTACAACCACACCACCTTTACCATCGCTGGCTTGGAAGTTCCGAATACGAACGCCCAGAAATAAGCAGGCAATCGCATGGGCAGATTCGTGAACGAAGGTATGAATAAGCCAATTAGGTTTTTTCCATAAAACCAAGGCGATACCAAACAACAGACCAACTAAAACAGAAAAGCCATTTATGGGTACGAAATAACGCTGTTTCCAGTTATCGGCGAGGATATCAATGCTCCACGGCATAATGGAGCACATAATTAAGAGGGCAATTATCCAGCGAACAATAAACACGTAGTAGTCTCGGTTAAGAAGTTTTGAAACATATGTATATTTTATAATTATCCATATAGACCTGAGTCGCGAAATACGCCAGGACTGATCCCCTGAATACGTTTAAAGACTTTGCCAAAGTAATTGACATCTGGAATCCCACATTTGTTAGCAATATCAGCCATGTTCAGATCACTTTCAATCAACAGCTTTGCTGCATGTTTGATGCGCTGTTGATTAATCCATTGGCCTGGGCTCATGCCAATGATTTCTTTAAAAATACGACTAAAGTGAAAGCGACTTAATTGGGCTGCGTTTGATAACTCTTCAATGCCAATTTCTTCATGCAGATGCTCTCGCGTATAGTCCATAGCATTTTTTATGTTGGCAAAATTGGAGTGCTGATTTTGATCCTCATCAAATTGAACCAGATCTAGGAGAAGTTGATATAACAATTGTGAGCTATGTAGTGAATCAATTAAGCGTCCATCTATGCATAGTCGAATTAATCGAGCCATGCTTTGAATGCAACTTGATTGGTGATCAATGCTGTAAACAGGACCATGACGTTGAATAAGGTATTGGGCCATGCGTATGGTCTCGCAGCCTGACGCGGTAATATACATGTGTTCCCAGATTGCTTCTTTTGGAAGATAATAGCAATGATCGTGCGGAATACATAAGAGCATGAGTTGACCAGGAATGATGTTAAAAGCCTTTCCTTCATAATCTAAATGTCCAAGACCATTGAGTGTATATTGCAATAAAACGATAGGATTATCACCGCGCTGCTTGCCTTCCCAGATGTAGTCTTCAGGGATATCACGTAATTCAAAACCAGCGGAGTTCATACGCACACCCAAATCATAAGAATGCTCATGATAGGGAGCAGTGGCAACCAGGTGATCGATTCCCTGTAATTGAGATAGCACAAAATTACCCATACAATGATAAATTTACCATTTTTATGGAAATTACAAGTATATACTACAGCTTAATCTTACCCAAAAATGGAGTTTTGTACATGAGTTTCCGCATTGCATTTATTGGCGCTGGCAGCCTAGGTTTCACCCGCAAATTGATCTCTGATCTTTTGACAGTACCTGAGTTTAATGATATCGAAATTGCTCTGCATGATATCAATAAGAAAAATCTAAGCATGGTTAAGCAGCTTGTTGCTCGCGATATAAAAGCCAACGGTTTGACTAAGGTGAAATTAAGCAGCAGCGTCAATCGCCGCCAAGCTTTAGAAAATGCGCGCTACGTGTTTAATGTTACACGTATCGGTGGCCTTGAGGCTTTTGAATCGGATATTGAAATCCCTTTAAAATATGGTGTTGATCAATGTGTTGGTGATACCTTGTGCGCTGGTGGTATCATGTATGGCCAAAGAGGTATTCGAGCTATTTTGGACTTTTGTAAAGATATTCGTGAATGCGCCGAAACCGATGCAAAATTATTTAATTATGCTAATCCAATGGCCATGCTTACCTGGGCTGCGAATAAATACGGTGGAGTAGATACAATAGGTCTCTGTCATGGTGTACAGGGTGGCCATCATATGATCGCTAACGCTTTTGGCGTTGATAAGAGTGAAGTTGATATTATTTGCGCCGGTATTAATCATCAAACTTGGTATGTTGATGTAAAGCATAAGGGCAAAGACCTTACTGGGAAAATTTTAGAAGCGTTTGAAAAACATCCTGATATTAGCAAGCACGAAAAAGTGCGCATAGATATGCTGCGCCGCTTCGGTTATTTCTCGACCGAGTCGAATGGTCATCTGTCTGAATATGTCCCATGGTATCGCAAGCGTCATAACGAAATTAAACAATGGATTGATATGGGGCGATGGATAGATGGTGAA
>JANQLF010000112.1 GCA_028280785.1 Planctomycetota bacterium | reverse complement strand
CCATTAAACGGGTACACACCCTGGATGCCAACGGTCTCGCACGTGAAAGCAAAAACGTACAACAGTCTGGTGGCAAGAGCAGCTTTGCTATACCAAGCGACGCCCTGTACCTCGTGCTAACTCCATAAACGAAGGCATAGAGAACAATGAACGCTTTATTAGATACACCAATACATACTGCTCAGAAATATACCACACAACAACTCAGCACCTTCGACAGAAGCATTAATAAAAAAACCAAAGCACTGAGGAGCGGAGAAAGCATCAGCATCGGCGAAGTTAAAGGTTGTGGTTTTATTGCTAATATTTGGATGACTATGCCGAACTGGTTTTGGGGCCATTGGGCGCCACAGACCGAAGTCCATCAGTCTTTACTGAAAACCGTTATTCTCAAAATTTATTGGGATGGCGCTGAAAAACCTGCCGTTGAAGCACCCATTGGCGATTTCTTTGGCGTCGGCTTATGTCGTGTTGCTAATTTCGCATCACACTATTTCGGTATGTCGAGTGGCGGTTTTTTCTGCAAATTCCCCATGCCATTCCGCGAAGGTTTTCGTATTGAAATTGAAAATAAAGACGAAAACGCCGATACTGAAATATTCCTGAATGCTGTCTATCAGCTCGATGAAGCTGTTGTAGAACAAACACCAAGTTATTTTCATGCTCAATTTAATACCGACATCAAAGCCGGCACAGATCCGATGCCTATTGCCAATTTCACTGGCACAGGAAAATACCTTGGCTGCACCCTGTCGATGCAGAGTGAAGAAAAATGCTATTTGCGTTATTTAGAAGCACCTGAATTTATTTATGTCGACGATGACTGGGATGAAGCGCGCATTATCGGCACCGGACTCGAGGATTACTTTCTCGGAGGCTGGTATTTTCGTGAAGGTTGCTTTCATGGTCCACTGCACGGCGTAGCGGTGAAAGATGTCATTCACGCAGCCGTTGCGATGTATCGCATTCATGATCAGGATGCTATTTATTTTAATAAACGCATGCGCATGCATTTTCACAATCTTTGGGAATTAGACGATTTAAAACCCTATGCGTATTCGTCAGTAGCCTTTGCCATGCTCAATTCTGCAGAGGGTCAAAACCCAAAGCTCCCTGAGACGAAGGACCTATTGTGTTGGTATCGGGTACGGGATATCGACCATTCTTGGGACGGTCAGTAAAAACAATTGTCGATAATCGTCGTCGTTTAACGCGAAATCGAGCACAGAATAGACCATAAATTCTTGTCAAAAATTAAGCTTTCCGAGCCTATCAAAAGCACTCTTCAGAAGCTTAATTTATAACTAGGTTTATATAGTATGATTTTTTTGGAATTGGCCATGGAACCATCGAAGAGCGTTGTCGTCTAATTGTACATAGTTACTTCTAGTAATTAACTACACAGCAAAATCATAGCGACGAATTCCGACAGTTTATGCGGTGAAGTGAAAGGATAGGTATGGACAAGACCGACTGTAATCAGCAACATCCAAGAACTACAACTGACACCTTTACACAGACTCAAAAAGATTCTCAACGATTCACAAACGTATCCTGCGATGAAGAAAGAGAAGCTGCTCGACTCGAAGTCAAGAAATTAATTAATGCAATTTTTGACAATAATTAATTCGCTGCCATAGACCTATTGTTTACTGTTTCGCTTTCAATCCTGCCCTAAACTACATCGCTGTGGGGCAGACATGGCTACTGATATAATCACTTACGAAGCATTTGGCGCAAAAGGCGACGGTATCAACGATGATTTACCAGCCATATGCCAAGCACATGAAGAAGCTAATAAAACTGGGCAGAAAGTAGTCGCTCGCCCAGATGCTTGTTATCACCTCGGTCGCAGAGCCCTCACGGCCAATATCGAAACCGATACCGACTGGAATACCGCACGTTTTATTATCGATGACACCGATCTTGAGGACCATAAAGAGTGGTTATTCAATGTACGATCAGGAATCGAACACACAACGCTGCCAATCAAAAAACTGCACCGCGACCAGCGACAACTCGATATTAAAGTCGATCAATCTACCTTTATTTTGGTCGAAAATGATCAGCATAATGTGTACATCAGACGTGGACTCAATCAGAACGCCGGTTTTCCTCAATCTGATTGCTTTATTCTTCATCCTGATGGCAGCATCGAAGGCGATATCGATTGGGATTACGACCATATCAGTAATGTCAGAGCCAAACCGATTCCAGAAAAAACCTTAAGCATCAGCGGCGGAATATTTACTACTTATGCCAATCGCATGCGCCAAGAAACCGGTTATAATTATCATTCGCGCGGTATTACTATTGGTCGCTCAAATACCGTTATTGATTCGGTAACGCATTACGTGGTCGGTGAAACCGAATACGGTCATCCCTATCGTGGATTTTTAGATGCCAGTAAATGTGCCAATGTCACCTATCAAAATTGCTTTGCCACCGGTCACAAAATTTATTCAACAATCGGCAGTGCCGGTGAACCAGTCAACATGGGCTCTTATGACTTACATGCTAACAACATCGTTAATTTTAGCTTAATTAATTGTCGCATGAATCACATCAAAGACCGCACTCGTTGGGGTGTTATTGGCTCTAATTTTTGCAAAAATATATTACTCGACGGCTGTGAATTATCGCGCATGGATACCCATATGGGTGTATCCGGCACGTATATTATTCGCAATTGCACCCTCGGTCACATGGGCCTCAATGCCATTGGTCGTGGCACATTGAAAATAGAAAACACGACTACCTATGGCCCGACACTCGCAAGCTTCCGTGGTGATTATGGCAGCACCTGGGAAGGTGACGTTGAAGTCACCAATGTTCGTTGGATACCATCATGCGGAGAGGAAACAAAACCACGATTATTTGCCACGCATAATGATGGGACTCATGATTTCGGTTACCCCTGTTTTATGCCAAAGTCTGTTGTCATTAATGGCCTCGATATTGATGACAGCAACACGCCAGACGATTACACCGGTCCTGTCGTCTTTACCGATCCTGATAATCCCGATGTATCTGATCAGCCATTTCCTTATCAGCGCTGTGAATCGGTCACTCTAAAAAATGTAAATACCGAGAGCGGGAAATCTATTCAAGTATCGCAAAATCAAGCACTCAACGAATGCATCCAGCTTAGCTAATACACGCCATTCCGGATGCGGGAATTTTCAGTTGCTGTACTGCACTTGAAAAATCTACGCTACTGGATGAAACTTCTGTGCCACAACAATCATAGATTGCGACGTTTTTATTCCCAAGTTGCGCAGCCTGCACATAGACCCCATCCTCACCGCTAGCATTGATCACATAATAATGCGGTAGTGATTGATCATCGAACGAAATGACCTGCTGAGCAAAAGCAAGCGTAACACATTCGTCCGCATGATAGCTAGATACCAATGGATAATTCTGCTCTGGATGCAAGGGTACTAATTGTCCATCAAGCAAACAGGCACGATGTTCGATCCAGAAATTCAAATAATGTCGCAACATTGTTTGATGCGATTCTGGTATCTTATCCAAGAGAACAGAAATCTGCGGGACCGAAAAGAATACATTAAGCAATTGCAAGGCTGCGTTTTCTACACTGTCATGCGGATGCCACATAATCATATCCGCATGCGTTGCTGTCGTGCCTGCCAGCAATCTAATATCGATAGTGCGAACGCGATTCATTATTGCATCCATTGGACAATCACCAGCACGAAAAAGATTACCATAGCGACGCATCAATGGCCCAATATAGGACTGCCTAAATTCTATAAGCACATCATTGTTAAGAGCATGCAATCGATCATAAACATCACGCATTAATTGATCGGCAGCCTCATAAACGCAGGAAAAATCTCGACCTTCTGCTGCATCAGGCATATCCTCACCTGGATCGTAAAAGCAATCAACAAAATCAAGCTTAAAACCATCTAATTTCCATTCGCGCAAAGCCGCTTCATAAATAGAAATCAAATATTCGCGTACGTCCGAATAACGTGGATCAAATACCGCCGCACGCGATCGCTCTTGTTCATATAAATATTTGCCTTTAAACCGTGAATAAATATCACTGTCAAACCCTACATAGGGCACCGAATACCAAAGCATGTACTGCATATCGATATCGTGAACGCGCTGCACGTGTTCAGGCATATCGCTAAGTCGTTCTGGTTTCCAATCACCAGTAAATGCATAACCACGATTACTATCCTTAGTTTGCCATCCATCATCGACGATAACTGCTGCGCAACCTAATTCTTTAGCTAAAACACATTGCTTTTCTATTTCAGCACTGGTCAATTTTTGATGAAAACTGTACCAGGTTGAATACATCGGCAATTTACCAACATTTGGCACAGCACATGGCTGATAACCTGGCAAAGATGCCCACCAATCAGACACATCTTTCAAAGACTGGTAATAGGGCACCGAACGCTGATCAATTAATATACTTAGATTAAACTTTTGTTGTTGTTTCGTATGTGGCCCAAAAGGCTTTATCCGACAATCGACTTGCGCCTGTTCTTCATTAATCCCAGCCTTCATTTGCACTGGATGTAAGGCATCACTAAATGCCATGGTAAAACGATTCGTACCATCAGGGTGAAAAAAACTTACGACTGGTGCTTGCGCAGTCGCTTGCGATTTTTCTGTATAACCCTGCCAATCAGCTGGCAAATGATGGCTTGCACCCTGACGTGTGGTCCAACGACAAAGTGCTGCGGTTCCAGGAAAACACCAGGCTATCTCAATGTCTGGTGCAGGAGCGTCTTGTGACGCCTCAAGTTCAATCCCCAACAAAAAATGTTGCGCAGATAGTTCTGTAACATTAAACGAACAATTAAATGCACCAAGATCGCCTAATACACTCAATTCGAGACCATGCGCAGTATATGTATTTTGACTCATACCAAAATTCTATAAGTCAGATGTGCATTGCTATTCGCAATAAGTGACCTCGGCATAAAAAGCTGAGCACAGAGGCTTATCTGACTCATCGGCAAATAAGCCACGTATTTCATGACGGCCTTGATCTAAATTAATTTCAAAATTGATACCGCATGGGTCATCATCTATAGCAGATTGGTGCTGATAGCCATCAACATCTAAAAGTCCTTTTGCAATCGGTATTGCGACACCTTCCGGTTCTGGTGGACCAGATAATTTCGTTGCAAATGGCGGACAGCCCTCGGTGAGTTTTAATCCCGACTCTTTTGGCCAACGACGTAAGGTAATTTGATACGTGCCACTGCGATGCGCTTCGATTAACCATGGACCTTGTAATTTTCCACGTTTTTGATTGGCCGTGCGCACACCGCCTTGCCCATCGGTACCACCTTTAGCATGACTGCTATCTAAAATTACCAATTCCTGTTCGCCACCAATGTGCTCGGGTAGTGTTTCTTCCGCCGGTCCATGCAAAGGTCCAAACCACTGCTGATAATTTGACCACATATCATAAAAAACATCAGGATGCTCTGCAGCAATTTGATGGTCCTGGTGCCGATCGTTGGCAACATTATACAACGAATCACTCCAAACGATGCGCCAATCCTTCCACATGATACAGGCTGATTTTGGCGTTATGGATCCGCGATCAATTTGCACTACTAAACGACGATCTTTGACTTGTTCTTCATCACCACACATCGCTGCACAAACGCTCATACCATCGAATTCTGCATTTTCAGGCGCAGCCACATCGCAAAATTCAAGCAGCGTTGGATATAAATCTTCAACGGTAACCAAACCTTTGACCACCCTTCCACCATCAACACCACCATTCGGATAACGTACAAATAACGGCACATTATGGCCACCCTCCCACGGGGTGCCTTTGCCACCACGTAAACCAGCGGTGTAGGTGCTGCGCCCACCTACGGGGCCATTATCAGTAAAGAATAAAACAATCGTATTCTCTAAAATACTGCGATCTTTTAAAAATGAATCCATGCGTCCTAAATTATCATCAAGGTTCTCCATCATCGCAAAGAATTCAGGATTATCGGTGTCTTTATATTTCTCGGTTAAATCATGTGGCGCCCAAAATGGGAAGTGCGGCGCATTCGTTGCAATCACTGCATAAAATGGATCGTCGTTATCACCAATCCAATCCATACATTGATTAAAAAACACATCAGTACAAAAACCTTGTGCCTGGGTAAATGCACCTTGCTCATCAACAAGCCATGGGTCTTGATAATCACAATTCCAATGACAACTAATGCCCGTTGTACCAAAGCCATAATGCCCACGAAATTGTGCAAAACCTTTGTCCTGTGGGCGGTTTGGCCAATTACGCCCTAAATGCCATTTACCAAATAAACCCGTGCGATAACCCGCATCAGCAAATGCCTGGGGCATACAGGTAATATCCGGTCGCAAACTATGCCGACCATCGACGGTCGATAAGGCCATATTCCGTAACGGATGCACACCGCTAAAAAAGGCGCCGCGTGTTGGCGCGCACATCGGCGTTACATGAAATTGCTCAAAGCTAATACCTTCAGTCGCAATCGCATCCATATGTGGTGTTTTTAGAAAAGGGTGCCCATAGAAAGAACAATCACCGAATCCCTGATCATCGGTCAAAACAACGAGTACATTTGGGCGCTGAGACATAGAACACTCCTTTAAATCGCGTAACAGTTATAACGGCTGTTTGGGCGCTGTCTGGTTACAATCCTGAAACGATAAGGGCAAGTGTTTGATGAGTTCCGACAACTTTTTTCAACATAAATAGTCGTTTTTTCAAGGGTTTTTGGCCACTATCTCATTTGGAAGAACATCAGCTAGCCATAGACGTTTTGCTGTTAGACTGCTGCGTTATCAAGGAGGGCCGCGGTGTTATTATTTTGGATTCTCTTGTTTGCCACTTTTGCGACCACACTAGTTATTCAGAAAAGCATCAACAACTACGTTGATGACTTTGATGTCGAATCCTACCCCTACACCCCCAGCTCTGATGTTGTTGATGCAATGCTCGAAGAAGACGAGGAGGATGCCATACGTCTGATTCGAGAAGAAACCGGTCTTGGCCTGCTCCACGGCAAGAAATTATACAATAAATTTTTTACCGATTATTAGTTTTATTTTCCACCATAATATTTATAGGCATAGAGAACAAATTCTTTCAGCGGGGTAAATAAGAAAACTGGCTGAATTGTTCGGTCTATTCCACCATTATGCAAACCCCAAGCACTCATGTAATAATCTGTTTTACCTTTAGCATAATAGTATTGAGTAATCCCAATATCATCTGATGTCGTCGTGTGACTCTTTAGCTCACGTTTTTTAACATGCTCGCCCCAGTTCAAACTGAGTAGTGATCGCCGCCATTGTCGCGTATGTGCAAACCATGAACGCGACTTGCTATATTTTTTCTCAAATTTTCCAAGACACTTATAAAAATGTGACTCGACCTGCTCTACCTTTGGATATTTACAATGCTTTGCAATTGCTATGGCTGACCACGCTTGACACAGACGTTTCAGATCATCGCCACCCTTATCACCAAATGTGTAAAACTGCTTAGAAAAAGAACGCATGAATTTAGCAATGTTAATCTGTGACTTTTTGTGCAAGTAGGCTGCGCGACCCACAACACAACGGCCGGCTATTAACAATTCCGGAGCGTTTGTACCTGCAAAATATTCCTCTATCTCTTCCACGGTCTTTTTTGCATTTTTACGGAACTTGTCGTGGACACTGTATAAGGGCCCTGCTGGTAATAGGCTGTTATATTTTTGCGCAAGCTCACTTCTTTTAATCAAGGAACACTGAATTCCTAAAGTAAGACAGGTTTTTATTAATAGGGCGTCATCCATTTTTCGCTCCACCGGGTAGAACACAATAAATCTACATCTGCTCTGATTGAAATCTAGCACTATCCATACATTCCTCTATCGGCTTAGCCGAGTTACTCGGTTGCCACCTAATCCCTATCTATATAAAGCTTATGTTCATGCAAACATTCAAAATATTGAGCCATAATGTCTATTGGCTGCAAGGTGTGCCATTCGAGACTGATCAGCCTGGACTGCCTCGTGAAAGTATCGTTAGTGGACTCTTTGATCTCTATACTCCACTCAATATCGACCTTTATTGTTTTCAAGAGATTCAAAGTCAGGAAGCAGCGAATCAGGTCGCTTCACTATTTAATCAAAACGTCAACTACAGCAGCGGTAATGAATTAATCCAATATGGTGGTTTGTGTAGCAGTGCTCTGCAGATCAAGGCAGTTGATACACATAATATGGATTTTAACCGACTCTGCCAAGTCATTGACATCACCGTTGGGAAAAATCAATTTCGTATTGCCAATATTCACCTACCTTCCAATCGACAATTAGGTGCAGCAGCTTCACAATTAAAAAAACGTGCCGAAATGAGCCAATTACTCGAAACGTTTAATGACATCGATATCATCTGTGGTGATTTCAATAATTATGAAGGCAGCGACATTTATCAATGCCTGCTTGATTTTAATTACGTAGATACAGCAGAAATTTTTAATCGCAAAGATGAATCGAGTGTCATTGGGGACACTAAACGCCGTGGCGATTTCATCTGGGTCACGCCATCACTCAGCACTCAAGTTTGTGCGTATGACATTATCTCTAAAGATCGATTGCAAATTACCCATGGCGATAAAACTTATTTAAGTGACCATCTCCCAGTCACGATAACTCTGGAACTAAACGATGCGCTTTGATTATATTTATTTTGATTCAGGAGGCACTATTTACGGCCTCTTTGACGGTGATGATCCTAGCCCCAGCGATATTGCACAAAGTGGTCTCGCACGTGTCGAGGCCCTCTTGCTTGCATTTGGCTATCAATATGACCTCACCAATGCACACGCACCATTAGACGAAGCCAGACAATATTGTGAATCAACATACGGATCAATGAAGTATACGTTCTATCAGCAGCTCATTCGTTTTTTTGATCAATTAAAAATAGAATTACCAAATGAAGTGATTGTTTGCCTATCTGATGCCCTTGCCGGACCACGTTTTGCCTCGTGGATATTCCCTGGCACCCTACAGGCATTTAAAGATTTTAATGCCGCAGGTATCGGACTGGGTATTATCGCTAACACCGTCTGGTCTAGTTATAATATGGATAGAGCCTTTGAAGGCGTTGGACTTCTACCGTATTTAAGTCATCGAGTTTATTCTGGCAATGTAAATTGTGCCAAGCCCGAGATGGACATTTTTTCCTATGCAGAACAATTAGCACAGGTACAGGACAAACGCGTACTGTATGTTGGCAATGACATCGAAAAAGATGTCAAGGCTTCCAAACAATTTGGTTGGTCAGCTGCATTCCGCTGCTCCGATTCAGAACCTTCATCCCAAGGACTTGCTGATTTTGATTTTAATCACATTCAAGACCTTACTCAGTATGTCCTCCAGGAATAAATACATATGCCTGAAATCATGAGCGTTCAGGGACCAATAGACCCCAAGCAGCTTGGCTTTACCAGCATGCACGATCATGTATTAAGCATCCTTGGTCCATTTTTCCAATCAGTCATCAACAACGAGGAAAAAGAAAGCTTACCAATAAATGTAGATCATAACATTGAACTTGAGGATCTCTTTTATTTAAACCACCTTGGCATGCGCACCTATAGTGCCAGCAATTGGGATTTAACAGATGCTCAATGCATGCAACAGGAGTTATCTTTTTTCAGACAGCGCGGTGGAGTCTCAATTTTAGAAACAAGTGCGCCAGGAATTCGTGGCGATATACGCGATACAAAACGCATCGCAGCAGCAGCCGGTGTTAACATCATAGCAAGCACTGGCTTATATGTCGGTGTTTCCTGGCGAGATGCATTCGAAGATTGTGATAATGAAGCATTTAAAGATTACTTGCGTAAAGAAATTGAAATTGGAATTGATGACACAGACATACGTGCAGGGCACATAAAAGCCGCTATTCGCCACGGTGAAGATAATGAAATGAAATTCTTCAAAGCTTCCGCCGAAATATCCAAAGAAAAAAATATATTACTAACTGCACACACCAGCAGAGGCACTGCTCCTGAAAAACGCCGTGAAATGCTACACCTTTTGCTCGATGCAGGTATAGACCCTGGTAAATTATTATTATGTCATGTGCATTTTACCTTTTGGGATGGTGACTTTGTTTCATTTTTCAAAGACCCAAATTCCAAGTGCCTACAATTAGATTGGGCCCGTGAAATTATGGATCTTGGTGTTAACATAAGCATTGATTGTTTTGGTGAGCAGCCTGGACCTTGGGACAATGTTCGTCTGGCCGGATTAATTACCCTGCTTGAAGAAGGCTATGCTAAACAAATTGTTATTGGCAACGATGTGTTTATGAAAACGATGACACGCTCAGGTGGTGGCTTTGGCTACTGCGGCATTATTGATTATGTCATCCCTGAATTACGTAAATATGGCATTAGCCAAGAAATGATAGATCAAATAACTATCACAAATCCACAGCGATTGCTCAGCTACTAAACACACTAATTAATCTTTTATTCGCTTCCCAGAACGACTGATTTCATTTTTTAAAACAAATGGTGCACAGGCTAAGACATCTTGGTAGGCAGCATCGTAATCATATGCCGCTGATTTATAGGCAAAGCATCCATCAACTATAGTCATATATTCTGCAGGCTTAGAATCGTTGCCTGGTTCTAAATAAGATCTATACGCCGTACTGCCTGGATTGAGCCATTCTCTTTGATCACCCACAGAGCACACGGCCTGGCGATGGGTATGACCAAATATAATACGTTCAATGTTTTCATTTCCTTCAAACTTATCAAAAATAAATTTATCGTATGCATATGGACCTAAAATAACATCGTAATGCTCATACATATGGGTCATGCCATAAACAATACCGTCCATTTCAAATACCATGCTTGTCGGCAGCGATTCAATAAAAGAAATACTATTACTGTTCAAAACCGCTGCATTATGCTGATACCATTTCATGTCGGCATTCGCATTTTCTAGTGTAGGCGACTCATCTTTCACAGCTTTTAACACTACTTCATCATGATTACCGGACACACATTGGATGCCATTAGCTTGTACGCAGGCAATAACTTCATTGGGCAAGGGTCCCACATCGACTAAATCACCAGCGCAATAAATAACGTCACTATCAGATTCTGCTGCGAGAATTGCCTCAAGTGCTCTTATATTACTATGTAAATCCGAAATAATCAGTGCTTTCATGTATTATCCATGCACGTTATCTATCGGATCCAATTCCTCGCCAGTGTTATATTTCGTTATCGTTGGCGCATAGCCGTCTGCTTGACGTGGTCGAATGCGGCCAGTCCAGTGATCGTAATGCTCTGACCTAATCCAGGAGCGTTGTTCCCAGGCTGGACCACGAAATGGATCGCGTCTATCATGCATCCATTTTATAATGACAGCATGTAATTCATCACGTATCTGTACATAGGCTGGATCATTTATTAAATTCTTAAGCTCGTGCGGATCTGTTTCCAGGTCATACAACTCATCGGTTTCATCAAGTAAATTAATACCAAGTTTTATATTGCCTTTAACTACAGCTCGAATCGGTTGCAGGCCACCGACGCGATCAATATCAACCTCAAAGCGATTGAACTCTATAAAGACAGGCTCATCTACAGCACTATCAGGATCGTCAAATCGTTTGACCATACTCTTACCATCTAAAAATGGCACTGCGTCCATACCAGCCATATCCATCATCGTTGGCATTAAGTCGATGTGCGACGCGGGATGCGAATCAACTTTGCCAGTGTATTTTTCGTCAGGCAGACGCATAATTAAAGGAATACTGGTGATTTCCTCATAAATCAGCGGGCCTTTTTGTGTGAGCTGATGCGCACCCATCATGGTACCGTGATCAGAGGTAAAAATAATAACCGTGTTGTCTTTGGCATTGTCATCTATGGCATCAATAACTCGACCGATTTCATGATCAACATAAGCATTACATCCAAAATAGAGCGCTTTTTTTACCTTACCATTTTCGTGCAACGGTTTATTTTTAATCGAGTCCGACCATGCCTTATGGTGTTCAGGTTTATCAGATAAATCATCATCCGCTGCTGGACCAATGTCGTATTCGAAATCAATAAGTGGCTCAATGTATTCAGCTGGACAGGTAAATGGTCCATGGGGCTCATCATAACTGACTACAGCCAAAAATGGTTCATCCTTTTTTGATGCCGTCTCAATAAAATCGATTGCCCGATTACTCACTTGATGGGCCCAGCAAAATTCAGGCGTTACATCAAATTCCTTTATCTTTTCATAAGTCGTTAAACCACTGCGCCATAATTTACGCTGCTCTTCAGGTAAACTCATCAAATGATTGCGGCCATCATACCAGTACGCCGGATCCCAACCATCCGGACATAAGCCATTACCGTGATAATCATGGCCATCTAAGTGCCACTTCCCGGTATGTGCTGTGGTATATCCGGCATCGCGAAAACGTTGCCCCATCGTTTTAATATTATCACCAATCGGCATATGATTTGCCCAGGCCCCTGCCTGATGTGGATAGACACCTGTAAAAATACCTGCACGCGCCGGTGTACACACCGGACAAGTTGTATAGGCGCGTTCAAATTTAATGCCTTCTGCGGCTAATTGATCAATACGCGGCGTACGCATTTCCGGTCGACCATAACATCCAAGTACATTAGTCCCTTGGGTATCGGTCATAATAAATACAAAATTTGGTTGAGTCATTTAATATTATGTATTCTCTAAAGTAAAACTAGCAAGATAAAACATTATTATAAACCTATAAATAAATTATTTTATAAGAACAATGTGTTTATTTATCTGCTGATTTTATTAAGTGCTCATCATTATTTCGATCGTCAATGACAGCTAATATTGCTTCCTTTGTTTCTTCCCAACAACGCTGCGGATCGGAACCCCGCTCATACTCTATAGTTAAAATAGGGATACCCTTATCTATACCAATAAACGAACCAAGGGATCCTGGCGTACCATGCATTTTACTAGAAGGCACCACGGGATACTTGCTGTGATGTGAAAATTCTTCCGCTAATCCCTGTGCTGGACCATCAAAATTAATAAAAGCACGTGGGCCTTTTTTTCGACGACCCCAGGAATGAGCGACTAACACTAAGTGCGGATCCGATTTTATAAGCAAATGATACAAGGCCTCAGCTTCTGGTTCACTAATTGGTTTTGCCCCTCGTGATCCGCCCGATTTATAATTCTTTGCTGGATAATTACGATTTAAATCAACGCCGCGCGCATTACCGCGTGTTTTATGAATCCGCCCATCTGGATTGATATCTTCCACTATGATTAATGTCACTTCTTTGCACAAACCACTAACCTCAACAAATGCCTCACCTAAATGTTTGGTGGCAGTGATTCCCTCTGACTCGTCGCCATGAATTCCACCAATCCAAACAACGCGGCGCGGGCCAGACCCGATGGTCCTATGCCACAACCCTCTGCCCTCGATGCTCTGTCCAAAGACTTTCCACTCAGAGCTTTTGCATTGGCAGTCTGCTCTAAAGCATGACGTCAATGAAAGCAACAGCGCTAACAGGCAAGCTTGCCACAAAAACCTTAGTCTCATTGCTATACTTTGTTCCATTCTTCGTGAATTGTACTTTAAATTGTCGATTAGCGTACACGTCTTTCAATAAGCTTCGATTTCACGCTCGCTCATTGATTGATATAACTACATAGCTCACTACCATTTCTGAATACAATCCTCCACATCTCCCTTAAACGCATTCAGGTTGGAGTTTTAGGTGCGTGTACTGCTTTTTCTCCTATTGCTCTTAGTAGCATACCCCACGGTATATGGGGCTGATCTCTTTGGTAATGAAGAGCTCGCTGAAGGCGAATTGCCCATGGCCGATCAGCAAGAAATGTATCAGCAAGTTTTTGGTGAAAAAGATAAAGCTGCAAGCAATAGCAGTAAAAAACTCAAACATGCCCTGCATCTCCAAGAAGCTTATACCGACGATACCTACGCTGCGATTCGCCGTTACATGTTACGTCGCATCGAAGATTTAACGGCAGACAGTAAGAAAAAAGAAGCCTACGCACTGCAAGTATTTGCATTCAAAGAGCTTTCCAAAAACAAAGAAGCCAATCACGACACAAACAGCAAACACGTCGAACTGTTAGGTAAATACATCGCTAAAGCAGACAAAGAACAACGCCCAGAAATTGCCAATGAAATCATTCAGCTCATCAACGAGAACTGTGCGCTATCATTAAAAGAAAAACTATACGAACGTGCAGCTGAAGATTACAATGCCCTTGTCTCTTGGCTTGGTAAAGCCAAAGACAAAGAAGGCGCCAACCAAGCTAAGACTATGGTCAAACATATCGATGCCCATCTCAAAGAGGCAAAAAAAATAGAGGGGCTCAAAGAAAAATTAGAAAACAACGACAGCGATGTTAAAAACAATACAAGTGTAGGGCGTTTTTATTGTAAACATGGTGAATGGAAAGAAGCACATCCCTATTTACTCAAAGGCGAAGAACCACTTTTAGCAAAAATATGTGCCGCTGCTCAAAAAAAGGACCTTCCTCAAGATCAACGCGTCCAATGCATTTTAGACATCAATAAAGCACTGAACGATAAAACCAATAAAAAAGACCTTGGCATTCGCCGAGCACTCCTCCAATACGGCATCAGCCTTCAAAACAGTCTTGATACCGATGAGGAAGAACCCAACAAAATTCTCAAGTCCAAATACACCATGATTGGTGAGCTCTTTAAATCTGAACTGGATAAAATCGGCCCTGATCCTCTAACTGGATTTGAGATTGCCGATAAAAGCGGCACTCTGAACGAAGATTTATTAATTCGTAAAGGCTGGGATTTACTATTTGATCACAAAACCCTGATCATGGTCAAAAAGAATTTCCAAAATTCTGATAGATCATCGGTAGAGATAAAGAATGGTCATTTCATCGCCAAAGCCGCAAAAGGTCAATACAACATACTCAACCCGCCAGTAAAAGGTTATAAAAAGTTAATGATGCGCTTTAAAATCTATGATCCTGAGAGTTACCTGATTTTCAGTAGCTCAGGTGAAGGCGGTTGGGTTAAAGACACCTTCAGTGTTATATTTCAAGATGGAGAAGTTAGTCTTCGAGGGATCGATAAGAAAATCCTTGGGACCCAAACATACGATCACGAGAAATGGATTACGTTAAGCTATGACTGGTCCAAGGAAGATGTTGTTGTTAGTATTAATGGACAAGCCTTTGAAAATAACGTACCCTATAAAGATAATCAAACAACCTATATGCTTATGAACCTCAAGGGTGACGGCGATGATATGCAAGTGCATTTTTCTAACATCTTAGGCCTAAAACGATAAATTAGTATATATACTAATCGACTAATTGTCTTTCTTTTTGACAGTTTTATATTTTCCCTTAAAATTTAACTGTATTGTAAAACATACGATAAAGCATTACAGTTTTATTTTCAGCATTTTGAACCACAAATTGAATTAAGAGCCCAATCCATGAGCGAATTACGCTTCGAAACCATACAGTTTCCAACAGCCGAATTGTATGATGTCAATCCCTACATTCCCATGCGCACTGCCGATGTGCATCAAGAAGTAAAAACCGATGACTCCATCCCAGAAGAGGATCGCGAATTCGTAGGCAAAGGATTTCGCAAAAACTGCTTACCGCATTTAATGCAAGATCGTTATTCTCGCGATATCAAAGAGCGCGATTTTAAAATAGCGGTCTTAGAAAATGAATATACGAAAGCGACATTCTCGTTAGATTACGGTGGCCGCCTTTTATCGCTGTTTAGCAAAACGCATAATAAAGAGTTACTCAGTGTTAATCCTGTTTTCCAACCGGCAAATTTAGCTCTGCGCAATGCCTGGTATAGCGGCGGTGTTGAATGGAATATTGGCTTAATAGGCCACAACGCCCACACCTGCTCACCATTATTCACAGGTCAGTTAACAACAGACGATGGCACACCAGTTTTGCGTATGTATGAATATGAACGTATTCGCAAAGTTCCTTATCAATTAGATTTTTATTTAAAAGACGATAACCCCTTCCTGTTCGTTAAAGTCCGCATTATCAATCCGTTTGACCATGACGTGTATATGTATTGGTGGTCTAATATTGCTGTAGACGAACGTGAAGATGTTCGCGTTTTAGTACCAGCGGATCATTGCTATCGATTTGGTTATGAAGGCGTTATGAAACGACTCGAAACACCGATTGATGCTAAAACTAACGTCGACTACTCCTACACCACAAACACAACGCGGGCTATGGATTATTTCTTCCGTCTTCCAAATGAACAACGACGCTGGATTAGCTCGCTTGATAAAGACGGACAAGGGCTGGTGCAAACATCTACTGATCGACTCAAGGGCCGTAAATTATTCGTCTGGGGTAGATCCGAAGGTGGCGCAAATTGGCAAAAATTCTTGTCGCATGGCCAATCGGAATATTTAGAAATTCAGGCTGGCTTAGGCCGAACCCAAACAGAACACATTGCTATGCCGCCAGGCGAATGGTCGTGGCTTGAAGCTTATGGCATTCTCGATGCCGATGCTGCATCGGTACATCAAGATAACTGGGCACAGGCGACGGCTCATGTTGATGACTCATTAGAGCAAACCTTATCGCGCGCATTTTTAGATCAGGAACACGAGCGCGCTCAAGCAATCGCCGATAAGGAAATGGACAAAATTATCCAACATGGTTCTGGCTGGGGCACTTTAGAGCGTAAACGCCGAGAAAAAGATGGTGAAAAACCAATGTGCGGTTCGCACATGAAGTTTACCGATGAATCAATTGACGATGATCAACAAGCATGGCTCGATGTACTCGAAGCAAATACCTATACACACAGCGCTGATATTGCTGCAGCGCCTATCATAGAAGAACCGTGGATCTCCAAATTAGAAGCTGCTGAAAAAAATCATGAAGGTTGGTATCAACTCGGAGTTATGTATTACGCCGAAGAACGTTTGGATGACGCACAAAAAGCTTGGGAAGAGTCAGTAAACATACAGTCAAACCCATTTGCGTTACGCTGTCTCGGCATCCTTGCCCGTATTCAAAAAGATTATGGCAAAGCCGTTAAATATTATAAAGAAGCGCGTCAGCAAACTGATGACATGACCATAGTCTGCGAATACGCAAAAGCCGCACTCGAATTGAAGGATTTTCGTTTAGCACAAGAAGTCATTGAAGCATCCCCTATCTCAAATGGTCGCACCATGCTTTATCTCGGCCACGCTTGGCTCGGACAAAATGAATACGACAAAGTAGAGGATATTTTTAAACGCGAAGAGGCCTATATCATTACTGATTTACGTGAAGGTGAAAAAGGCTTTGATGAATTGTGGTTTAAGATGCACGAACAAAAAATCATGCAGGAACGTGGTCTCGATACGGTAACTGATGAAATCTTTTATGAGGCTCAGGAAAAGAACCCTGTTCCAAAAACCTACAACTTCCTCATGTCACCGCGCATGTCCCCATCAGAGCGCAAAGCGGCTGGCCTCGATTAGATCTACCGGGTTGACACTCAGCCCTTAAGTATCTATTTAAATAATACTTAGGGGTTAAACGTGCCGTTAATCATACCAGATCTGGCAAATGACGAGTCATTTGGTATCTTAGCTTGGTATTACCAAGCGAGAGCCGAATGCATAATACAATTCTAGTTTGCCTACTTTTTCTCATTTTTCCGATCAATCTTACCTACGCTGGCGAACCCCTCACAGATGGGGCCAAGGTCATTGTTTATAGTGACGGCAGTATCGCAGAAATCACCAAACTAGTAAAAAAAGAACTCAAAGACGAACTCAAGAAACGCAAAATTAAAATTGAAGAAAAAGGCAAGAAAGGATCGAGTATAGCTGATTTATTGGAAAAGATAGACCGTGACGTGATAGCCAAAAAACCAGACCTAGTGATCATTGTAACACCACTTGCACAGATCTACGACAGCAAGGCCAAA
This sequence comes from Planctomycetota bacterium, assembly GCA_028280785.1. Taxonomy (GTDB): domain Bacteria; phylum Planctomycetota; class UBA11346; order UBA11346; family UBA11346; genus JANQLF01. The sequence continues at coordinate 14,502 of JANQLF010000112.1, read as the reverse complement.
GATTTTAAAACAGAATATCAGCAGGATGCTTTTCTTGGAGAGCTCGGTAAATTAATTGAGTCCGTTTTGTCAGGAGGAACCCTCGTCACTGTCGTTGGCCCTGCTGTATCTGGAGACAATCTGGACAACAAAAATGCCCAAGAAAAAATAGATAAACTCAACGCTGCTATTCAATCCTATTGTGAAAAGCAAGAACTCGCTTTCTGTGACTTACGTAAATCAGCTCTCAAATATTTAGAAAAGAACAATCCTAAAAAGAAAGACAAAGGCATCTTGAGCAAAGATGGGGTACACATTAATAAGGATGGGGCGGTAGTCCTTGCGAGACCCTTTAAGAAAATCCTTGGAATCAGCGCCAGCGGCATTGATAGGCCACTGGACAAATCAGATCGGGTCGTCTTTTTCGCCGGTGATGGATCCCAATGGGCCGGCGATCACCTAAAAAACATGGCCAAGAGAATTCAGGATAAAATTTCACAAAAATATGCTCATTTTGATAAATTAACTATCCCTAGTTATAAAATCTATTACACGAAAGACCGCCTTTTTCAAAAGATGGACCATGGCCATAAAGTCATCGGTCAAAAAGCCCATGTATCATTCATCCAAATAACAACACGAGTTTATACAGCTACAAAATACAACGCCGTTATCGGAATAGTGAACGATAAAATAACAACCCTCTGCAAAAAAATAGGTGAAAATCCACCATCTGAAAATGTATTCATCATGACAGAGCCGATAGCTGATCTGAAACCGGAAGATCCTCTTTATAAAGTCCTCAGTAAAACCAATGAACTTATCCGCAGTCAGGCTCGGGAAAATGGATTAAAGGTTTTTGATCTTAACCAAATGCATAAAGACGCTCTAGCTGAAAATCCCGATTTCCCTATATGGCGACACAAAGGATCCTCCTACTACCATGCTGATTTCTTTGACTTAGTTGAACGAGAAATAGGAAAAATTCTAGGGCTCGGAGAATAATTTATTGGGAAATTGGCACCGCAATTTCTGCGCCTTTCTTACCCAAGAGCTCGCCTTGTTTTGATTTCAATAAGCGCATATCGTGATCGAAATACGTATCACCATCAGCGTTGTCTCTACTGGTTATCCAATCACCCTCAGGCATCGATCCGCTATCGAGTACATTCTGTTCGTGTAAACACGAACCTTTAACAATACCAGACATTTTTTGTCCTTTTGACCTAAACGCATTTTTCAAGGAATTACGATAAACGAATATCTTATCAACTGGATAATCACGACCGTGACTCATAAAGAAATTAAATGCAGCACGGCGGTGATTCGGATGAGATTCCATAAAAATGGTGTTGTAACAGAACTCAACATTCGCTGCATAGAGCATTCCTAAGACACCAGGGCCGAACTTCTTATTGCCCTGATAACAGGTGTTCGCACGTAGACTCACATGTAAATTATCCACCTTCATATAATAGACATTCCAAGTACTACCGTCAGTCGTCTGAATGTCTATGTCACGAATGATATTTTTCTCGAACACAGCGTGACGTAAACGATAGGCACTCGTCATATGCCCGTTAACACCACTCTGCACACAATTAACCACTGAGACGTTTGGATTGCCTTCATTCTTAATAAACATTATGATTGATGAGTTCCCATAGTTCTCATTTTTCGCCTTGCCTTGAAAACGACTGAAGTGCACATCGTGCAGTACTAAGCGTTCAGCCTGCCAGGCCATAAACATGTGAATAGTCTTTCCATTATCCTGAAAATGATCTTTGGCGTGCCGATATTCCATATTGGCTAGATAAAAGTCAGCAGAACTAATGTGCGTTTTACCTTCATAGACTTCTAATACTGCATCACTATTTGGATAGCCGACATAGACCTTCGGCATGCTTTCGGGCTTGATACTGACATTATTTTTGCGTTCATCACAGCCATCCATACGCACCAATCCTTTGATGTAAACACGATGCTGAGCAAATTCAGGTGCATCTTTCTTGTCTTTATGTAAGCGAGCAAAACTTTTAAACGGTTTATCATGGGTTCCATCATGAGCGTCGTCACCATTTTGCGCGTCAATAAATATCCAACCTTGCGTACCGACTGTTAATGAAATAGGAACATTCATGTTCTTTCCATCCTGATCAGTCACGCGTACTTTAATGGCATAAGTACCTGTCACTGGTTTTTCCCATGAAAGCACACCGTATTTATCATAAACTTGATGCCTGACATATTTGCCATCTTTAGCGCGTTTTAACTCACCACCTATTTCCAATCCTGTTGCCCCACCATTATCAACAATGTCATACTTAAATGGCCAAGCTCCACCCTGAATGACTATAGGGATTTCCCAGGCGACCCCAGGATGTGCATTTTTTGCGTATGCCCAACTCGCCGATTCAGCATCACGTGGGTGCACAAAGTGCATTGGCATTTTAGCTGGCATATAATGCCCAGCAGGTAAGCGCCATTCATTGCTGGCAGCCAACAGAAAATTTGAACATGCGAATAGTAACAAAACCACGCTTATTCGAATCATAAGATGTCCCCCACTAGCTAACTACGCCACCTGCATTTTATGACATGGCTAGCCAGTATAAACAAGCAATCCAGCTTAGTGGTCTACAGACACGGGATCACCGTTGCATCAGTGATAGTTCCTGTAGTTCACCTCATGTTAATAGTATATATAATATATGGATATATTTATACTTATAATTCTCGGGCTAGTTCACTGCATGATAAATTATTTTCATTGCGCTTAGTACAGTCCTGCTAAGCTAAACAGTGATTCACAAAGGGGATATACCTATGCAATTCTCATCACACGATTCAAAGGTTCTCAAGGAGCTTGCTTATCAAAAGGCCGAGATCGCAGCTCTACCACAACAGCAAGAAACTATTCGCCTGTGGAAAAAATTAAATGGTCTACAAGCCGAACGTCCAATGGTTATGATTGACCAACTGCCCTGGCATGAAATGGATGTTGATGACGAATTACGTTTGCAAACAAAGGATCCCTTTGCTCAATTCCTTGAAACACAATTACGTCGTGACTTATATTATTGGAAGCACATTCCAAGTGATCGCGTCGTTGAAGCAAGTGTCACCATTCCACGGTCAATACGTGGTGATGGATTTGGTATCGAAGTAAAAGAAGAACTCAGTAGCATTGATGCTCATAATGATGTAGTCAGTCACCATTATGAAGATTTAATTCAAAATGAAGAAGATCTTGAAAAAATATGTTTCCCCAACATCTCTGTTAATGATAAAGAAGAATCCCAACGTCTCAGCGCTGCACGGGAGGTCTTTGATGGAATATTAGATGTTCATCTACGTGGTGGCTTTAATGTCTTTAATTATTCTCCTTGGGACCGAATTGTTCAATGGCGAGGTACCGACACTATTCTCATCGATATTATCGACAGAGAAGAATTCATGCACGCCTTAGTGCAACGCATAGCCGCTGTTTATCATGCTCAACTTGATCAGCTCGAAGATAAAGGCCTACTCGGTTATGGGTATCCCGATGTGCACTGTACAGGTGCTTATTCAGATGAATTACCTAGTGAAGACTTAAATCCTCAAAAGCCTACTGCTAAGGATAATTGGACCTTTGGCATGGCACAAATTTTCTCAAGTGTCTCGCCTGACATGCATCGTGAATTTGAAATAGAGTATTCTAAAAAATGGTATGCCCGTTTTGGCCTTGGTTATTATGGATGTTGCGAACCACTCGATTTAAAAATAGATATTGTGCGTGAATTACCCAACGTTCGAAAAATTTCGATGAGCCCATGGGTAGATGTCAATCGTGGGGCAGAGGCAATTGGCAGCGATTTTGTTTTTTCACGCAAGCCGTCACCTTCAGTATTAGCCTGGGATACCTGGAATCCTCAACAAGCGCGCCTAGAACTCGAAGAGACCCTAGAAGCCTGTGAACGTAATAAGTGCCCTTTGGAATTTATCTTAAAAGACATCAGCACCGTGCGCTACGAGCCACAGCGAGTTTGGGAATGGGCACAGATTGCCATGGAACTTGTCGGGGACAATCAACACACCGCACTGGCATAATGACATTCCTCATAAGCGGTCTTATACATACTGATAATATTTTCGAGCGGTACATCAGGTTGGATATAGGTATGCCCTGGGCCAACAATAAACCCACCATGAGCGCCTAATATATTGAAGTTTTTCAATACCTCTTCACGCACTTGTTCTGGTGTCCCCGTACTCAACACATTAATCAAATCGATTGAGCCATAAAAACACAGGTCATCTCCAAAGTCTCTCTTCAATCCTTCTACACCCATTCCATGCGCCGAGGTTTGAATAGGCTCGAGCACATCTACACCCGCTTCAATGATAAAGGGCAAAAATGGTCGCACCGCACCACAAACATGTAATAGGAACTTTTTGTCATGCTGATGCACCAAATCGGCAATTTTACTTAAATACGGTTTGACGTACTGACAAAACATATCTGGTGAAAACATAGGACCATTCGACGTACAAAAATCATCCGCCATATAAAAAACATCAAATGTGTCACCTGCCTCTGTACACAAGCGTTCGATACTGGCAAATAAATAATCGGTAACCTTCTCAATAATTTTGGCAGCAATCTCTTCATTCATTGCTAAATCGAGCATGAAATTTTCCATGCCACGCAAGTGCGTTGCTTTAAAATATCCACCATGGGTAATATGAGCGATCGTCGCTTTGTCTGGATTTTTCAATCGATTTGCCGTTAACGACTCAAATGAAATCTCATCAGCATTCGGCCAATTATAAGCTTCTATTTCTTCTACATTTGTCATTTCAGCCAATGGATGAAAAGCATACTCCATATACGTACCACCTGGGTACGCCTGTTCCACTGAGCCAATGCCCCAAAAATCATAAAGCAGTCCGTTTTCTTCGCGAATGCGTAAATCATTATGATCAACACCAATTAGACGTGTATCGACATGTAACGCGTCCCATACCTCGTCTCTCGTCGAAACTCCAAAATGTTTTTGCAGCGCAGCAATGACTTCCTTTTCCGCATCAAACGTGATGGGCACACGGTCCGCTGACTGATGATTGATGGCTGCTAGAACACGCTGTCGACTGTCCATGACTTTCCCCTATCCATGCATTCTAACAACGTCTACGCAAATTAGGATAGCCCGTCTTGCTTAATATATATCTAATATTGCTTTTATATGTATTTTAGTTGAATATATAGCTAGTTTTTATATATTTTTCTATCTAATTATGCTTTATGTTTACTAACGTAATTCTGGAATACGCACTGCCACCTCCGACCAAGGTATATCTAAGGGTAAACGCTTACTTGTCACTGCTAAGGCTGCAACTGCACCCACCGCTTCGCCCATACTGACGGCATCGCCCGTTACACGATAGCTGGCAAATGATTTCCAATCACCGCTAATACAGCGACCAGCCATCAGTAAACCGTCGACATCCTTAGCCACCAAGGCTCTCAGTGGAATATCATAGGGAATAACTTTGACGGTCTTTAATCCCTTGTCTTTTGCCGGATCGGTCGAATGAATATCAACATTAAATCGCACACGCGTCACCGCATCGTCATGGCGCTTACCACTCATTAAATCCTCTATACAGACTTTATAATGGCCACGCAAACGACGACCTTCGCGCACGCCAATGTATTCAGCAGTGCTTACCAATTGCACATCCTTAAAAGGACCATCACTTTCTGCCAAACGTTTAACCACAGAAAATATTTCCGCACGTGCAGCCATACTTGCTTTGGTAACGGCAGCAGCATCACAAGAATCAACGCCGTATTGATGGTTAATCATCAATGCTAAAAGATCGTCTTTAACCTGAAATAAAGTTGGATGACCATACGACGTTTCGATACCCAAATCATCCAATGTCTTTTTAAATTTAATCTGCGAAGGCGTATGATTATAATGACCATCATAAAAAGAAACCTGATCCGACACCGTCTGAACATCTTTGACAGCGATCATCGCCATATGCGTCATTGGCTGCATCGCACCATCTTCTTCTGAACCCTTGTCAAAGGCATTGCCAGCAAGCGCCCCCAAGTCTCCCTCACCCGTACAATCAATAAAACACGACGCCGTCCATGCTTGCCGACCTGACTTAGACTCAGTCATTATCGCACGCATCTGTTTATTCTCAATATGTGCTGCAACAACACGTGTGTGCAATAAAACATCCACACCTGCATCTAAACACATTTTTTCCAATAAAAATTTCATGCTCTCAACATCATAGGTGAAATTGTGCATATCTTCACCTGGCGCTAAGACACAGGCATCTAATTCATGCAGGCCTTGAATAATTTCTTCACCAATAGCTGTGCGCTGAATGTCAAAAACCCAAGTTAATTGCCCAGCAGTCCAGACACCACCTAAACAACCATTTGATTCAATTAACAAAACACGCGCACCATTACGCGCAGCTGCAATAGCAGCAGGAACACCAGCTGGTCCTGCTCCAGCCACAATAACATCATAGTCACCGGCAATCTGCGTCTTCAAAAGCTCTTCTATTTCACTCGTCATTTATTTTTCCTTAACTGACCTTATTCCTATGCATTTACATTCCGAAGAACCTTCGATTCCACAGGTCTACTTTCTTTAAATTTCAAAGATAGGCTATCTAAGCCATTAGTTTAACACCACTTGTTTCTTCACCGTGAACACCTGGTGCAATCAGAGCGCTCTTTTCAAACAACAGTGTAACGCGATTGTCAAAGCGTTTTAAAGTCATGACTGATTAAGTCCTCCTCGAGAGGCATGCCCTAGCTTGCACCCGGCTGCTCTATCGGGTAGTCTACTGCCAATGAAACATTTCATTCCGATTCTAATAATCTCTTGCATTTCTTTGTTATCTGCTGCCGAAGAGTCCAATAGTGATGTCCGCAGAGCTGAAGCTGCTTACGCCAAACAAGTCGCTGAAATCATGGAAGACGCCAAAAAAGACATCGAAAAGGCTCAAAAAGATCTGGTCAAAGTACTAGAACGTGAATTGACCAAGGCCACCAAAAAGGGTGATTTTGATGAGGCCATGCGCCTAAAGAAAAAACTCGATGCTGCGAAGCAAGATAAAGGTGAGAAAGAAGTAGCAGGTTTATTTGGTGAAATGGGTGTCGACACAGCAAAAGTAGACTCAGCGCAAGCTGAATCAAAAGCACCAAAATCTGATATACCAATAAGCTTAGAAAAAATAAATTTGCCGAAATCACAAAAACCTGTAACAGAAGCGCAGCTTGCCCTAGTACGTAAAACCATCATCAACAGCAAGACCAATACAGCCACCTTCACATTCTCACAAGTTAGAAAATTAATCGGTAATCCCAATGGATTCATTACCATGTTTTTTGATTTAGAAGATAAAAGACGAATCGTTGTTATGCATGGGGGTGAAGCATCTTTCTCCTACATTACCAATTTAAAATCAATGAATGAATTTAAATATCATTTACGTCGCGGCAGTGGTGGTGCGGATAAAACCGTTATTATCAATCATGAGCTAGCTGTAAAAGCACTGAAAGAACTCCAAGCAAAAAACAAGTGACAGTTATAAAAATTGTTGCCTATATACACTCGGCGCCATACCGTAATTCTGGCGAAATAAGCGAGAAAAATGCAGTGAGTCTTTGAGCCCAATTGACTCGGTTATCTCAGACATGGTCATCAAAGTGGTTTCAAGCAGGTTCTTAGCCTGCTGTAAACGAATATCTCTCAGGTATTGCATCGGCGTACACGACGCTAATTGTTGAAACAGTCGAGTCAGATGACGCCCACTGACAAAGGCCGCTTTTGCTATATGCGACTGTGTTAACTGTGCATCAGCATAATGCTCAATGATAAAATTACGCGCCAATTCAAATGAATCCAAAGAATCAGGATTAGCTTTTAATGCAATATCATCCAATAACACTGCACATAAATTCAATAAAGCAGATTTCAAAAAATACGGCGACGAAACTGGCGATCGTTTTAAAAAAACATGTGCAAGTTGCTGATAGGCCTGGGTAAGCATAGTTGGATTATTAACGCGCGTCTGTTCAAGTAATGACTGCCAATACCTATCTTTAAATTCATCATGTCCACCAACATCCAGTGCCACCGACCACATCCCTACCGGCGTGTGCGGCTCATTGGTAATAGCCCCTTTATATGCCGACGAGATTCGTACATATCCGTTGGGTAAGGGAATATGCTGACCCCCTTTATGAAAGGTCTCATATTCACCTATGGCCATATAGGCTATACCAATTAATGGTCGTGGTGGAGTATTCGAACGCGTTGTACACAAGGCAGCGTAGACAATATCGCATTTTTTAGTGCATTGCACCCAATTAGTGAAACGCAGCAAGGCATGCTCAAAACCACTCTTCTGCTTGACAGGCATACTGTATGTCCGTTTTATCCATATATAATGTCTCCACAATCCATGGATACAAGACCGATTTCCTGTATAATTTCCAACCTCAGCTAACAAGAAAATAGGAACAGATCATGAATCAAAGCGTCGCAATGAGCCTCAGCGAACAATGGAAAGTCAACGGCTATAGCTTTCAAGAAGAATTATTTCAGCCACATGAAATGACCAAGATGCTACGCATTAGCGAAAACGTTTGGCAGCAATGGCTCGAAGCGAGCGCTGAAAATGGCCAAGCTGGTAATCCCAACGCCCATTGCATGCGCCACCTCAACCATCCCGGTTATTTTAAAAACAATGATGCAGACTTTATTACCTTGATGAATTTTATTGCTGATGAACGCATTTTACAATTCGCCGAGGAGATCTTAGAAGCGCCCCCTGTTTTCCGCACCAGTACCTTTTGGTTCGAACCTGAAGAAGGCATCGTCGATGGCAACTGGCACCGCGATATCCAATTTCAGGAGCCTGACGAACAGGTACAAAAAGATTATATTGCTCAGCACCATAAAACGACCGGTATTCAAATTCAAATCGCACTCATCGAAACGGAAGATAATGAATATGTTCCAGGCTCCCATCTGCGCTGGGATACACCAGAGGAATATCACATTCGCTTAGCAGATGAACAACAACATAATAAATCCAATGATATGCCTGGAGCACTGCGCGTTCATCAAAACCCTGGTGACGCGCTGGCCTTTGATCCGGCCGGTCTGCATCGTGGGCGTTATCACTCAAACATTAAGCGTCGTACTATGATGCTGACCTACAATACCGCCGAAGCGTATCGTTTTGATTATTTTTCTGATCAACCATGGTTGTTTTCTGAAAAACACATGGAATTACTACCAACATCGACTCAAAATTTCTTCAAGCGCTACCAAGACCTCTATCGCAATGATGTGATGAAGCAAAATAAATAAAATACATGTTTTAATTAATTGATCCGTTAGAAAGCAGTGTAAATTCTCAATGTGCTGTATCTCAGTTGAGGAGATTACCGTGCTGTTTCGACCCAAAACCACCTCCCTCTGGGATTGCACCTTAATCCACGACGGTAAGCAATTTCATTTGTTTTACCTTGGTTCATCCCAATTAGGTCACGCTACCAGCGACGATCTTGTCGACTGGCAAGAACACGACTCTATCGATCTCGGTGGACCAGCAGGGACCTGGAACGAAGAAGGCGCTTATCTAACCGGTGATGTGATTTTTCATGATGATCTGTGGCATCTCTATGCCGGCGCTCCATCAGCCAAGCATCCGAGTGCTTACGGACTCTACACCTCACCTGATTTATTTGATTGGACCGCCTATCCGAACAATCCTGTTTTAAGTGCAGCAGAACCTCACTATTTCTGCAAAAATGATCCTGATAATAAAATGCTCACTGCCTGGCGTGACCCGGCAATTTATAAAATGGATGATGGACGTTATCACGCTTTGCTCTGCGCACGTCGTGGTCCAGTCACAGGTAATGATACCAATGCCGTTATTGCACATTCATGCTCTGACGATCTTGTTCACTGGGAACATCACGCTCCACTTGCTCACGTCGGTGATCGTGTTTTATTCGCTGAAGTTCCTGGATGGATAGAATTTAATGGTCGCCATTATTGTTATTTCTTAGATCTTGGTTGGGGTGGCACCCGTATACACAATAACATGCAAGGCGATGATCTCAGCGGGATTTACTATATATGGTCAGAACAATTCGAAGGACCATACCAGTGGCCTGAATCACCTTTATTAATTGGCATGCGCAATAATTACATGGGCCCATGGGCTGGACGTATTCGTGTACATAAGCAACAGGCTTTATTTTATCATCACAACGCCGGCAATAATTCAGCATTTGCGCTGCCAAAAGAAGTCATCGAACGTGCGCCGGGTGACCTAGCCTTACGCTACCTCCCCTTCCTTGATCAATTAATTACTAAGAACCATACAGACTTAGAAAAACAACATAAGCTACGCCAACATGACTTAGGTACTTGGCAGTTAAAAAATGAAGGGCTTTGCGGCAAAGCATTGGCAATGGGATCAAGCGCCTTTATCAAAGACCAAGTCAATAACTTTATGCTTGAAGTATCTATTACTATCCATAAAGGGGCTGCTGCAGGCATTGTTATTCGAGCACAAGATGAAGAAATTGATAATGCATTCGCTGCTAAAACCGACTTAGGTCTGGTCATATGCTTGGATCATGAACGCCAACAAATCGCCATACGTGAACTTAATCATGTTCCTATGCACGGTTGGGGATCTTTGTGGCTACAGGCGCGTGGTTTTAGTCCACGACCTCACATGGAACAAGCTAGCCCATTTACCATAAAACATCAACAAACATACTTCTTGCGTATTCTGGCACGTGATGAATTTGTTGAAGTTTATATAGATGATTTTTGGATTCTTTCAGCAACAACGACATTAATGGACGCTGGTCGGGTAGAATGTATGGTCGAGCGCAGCGAGGCATGCTTCGCAGACTTACAACTTAATGAATTACCGGGCTTATAAATCATTCCAACTGCTGTAACCATTTACGTGGTGTTAAACCATAAAAACGGTTAAACACTCGGGTAAATACATCAGCACTCGTATAACCGCAGGCCGAAGCGGTATCGGCAACGGTACTCCCACTGGCTAATTCTTGAGCCGCATGCTGCATTTTACAGCGACATAAATACTGCGCCGCAGATTCACCCGTATATTGCTTAAATAAACGACTGAGATATGCACGATCGATACCACATTCAATGGCTGCGTCGCTGATACTATTTAAAGTTAAAGCTTGACGATTAATTACATCACTACACGCCGCAAATGTTTGCGCAGCGCGACTACCACTTTGTCGCTGTGGAGCATGTGCCAATAAATCAATAATTAATTGAAAACTGTTAATCGCGATTGCTTCAGCTTTTGGACCGCCTTCATCAGCGACCTGCAATGCCTCAGTAATTAAAGTTTCAATAACCTGGGGGCGAGCCGGATCCCAAATTGCCAAATCACTGCTACTTATTTTTTTACACGCCTGATTAAAAATTTTTCCCGTTCCCGTCATAATTAATATATGCATCGTTTCGGTCACTTGGATGTGATAATCACCCTTAGCTAACATGCCCCACACCTGACCAGCACGAACCTGACGGTGTTCCTCACCACAACGAATCTGCGCAGAGCCTGAAAGCACCAAGGCTAAAAAACTGCGATCATATTGAGATCGCCTAATATTGGTTCGTGTGCCCCAAATTTCATCGGCAATACGCGAACAGACCCGATCGCCATGGGTGTTAGGGAAAAAGGCCTGATGACGATGCATCATTTCCGGATGGTCGGGAATCTGTCTCATTCCTATAATATCACAAATCATCGTATTTAAGTCAACAAACATATCTAAACACTGATATATTGGAGTTTTAGACTACACAAATCGGAGAATTTTATGATACGCTGCGCTACCATCGGCCTTCGCAATCGCGGCCGTGCTTTAACCAGAGAAGCCCAAGCCTGTGAACACATTGAAGTTGTCGCACTCTGCGATACCGACGAACAACGCTTACAAGACGCCCTACAAGATGCACCAGGTGCTCAATGCTATACGGATGCTGCTGCTGTATTTGCGAATCCAGATATCGACGCCGTTATTCTCGCACTGCCAAACACCCTTCACCTCACCCTTGGTGAACAGGCGCTCGCTGCTGGCAAAGATGTGTACATGGAAAAACCATTAGCCAGAAATGTCGCCGAATGTGAAGCATTAATCGAAGCGCAAAATCGCAGTTATAAAACAGTAATGGTTGGTTACCAACAACGCTTTTCGAAAACTGCCTGCCAAGCACGCGCTTTATTAGCCCAAGGTGCCATCGGTGAAATCACTAGCGCTACGGCACGCTGGAATCGACGCGCTGCGGCAGAATTCTTATGGGAACGTGGTGATTGGTTTTTAGATCCTAAAATAAGTGGCGGTGGGCCACTGATTGATATCGGTGTGCATAAATTGGATTTATGTTTAGACCTTATTGGCTATCCGAATATCGATCACTGCGTCGCTAAAGCTCGTTATGGTATTGGTAAACGCGTAGGCGATAAACGCGATAAAAATTACGCGATAGAAGACGCCTTGGATGCGTGGTTGTTTACTGACGGCATCGATATTCGTGTCGAGTCTTCTTATTTCCGCAATCAAGAACAAGAAGAATACCACGATATCGAAATCACTGGCACCAAAGGCGGCATACGACTTGATGGTTTTGGCGAAGCAACTGCGTGGCAGGTCAATGATGACGGCAGCATTACACATATTGAAGTCCCAGAAATTAAAACACACACTGCACTCGATCACTTTGCTGATGTGCTACTTGGCAAGATTGAGCTACGTCCAACACCTGAGCAATCGCGCGATTTACAAAAAATAATTGACGCCTGTTACGAAAGCAGCGCTAACGGATCACGTTTAATTCCTCTGGATGCAGGAGTATTGGTATGAGCACAGACACTGAAAACACCTTTCAAATAGGCTTTCGCAGCCCTGGCCTGTGTGATTTAAGTCCCGAACAAAAAATGCAATTAGCCAATGACTTAGACATTAAATACATTGAACCACAATGTGCTCCGCATGAAATCGCTAGCGTGCAACACGCCAAGGAAATGGGTGAGGCCGCTGAAAAACATAATGTCTCTATTAATAGCTGTGGTTGCGTGCTGCAATTAACAGATCTGGACGAATCGTACAAAGAACGTGTTCAATTTGCCATAGATGCCTGTAAAGCGATGAATTGCAGCTATGTGTTTACTACCGTTTTTAATCCAAATGAAGAAGAAGCACAACAAACAACCTGGGAACGTATTATCCCGCGCACTCGTGAAGCTGTAAAACAAATGAGTGAACACGGTATTCGACTAGCCATCGAACCCGATAAAGGAAATTTCATCGACGCTGCCGAACGTTTAGAGAAGTTACTTGATGCAGTCGATGACGATCGATTATTGGTAAACTTCGATGCCTGTAACTTATTTTTAAGTGGCAGTGATCCGATTCGTGCGCTGAAAATTTTTAAAGATCGCATTCATAGCGGACACATTAAAGATGGTTGGTATTACGGTCGCAAAGCCGTTGATACCGCAGTCGGTGAAGGCGAAGTACCGTGGACTGAATTAATTCGCAGCATGGACGAGCTCGGACTGCATTGCCCAATGCATGTCGAGCATTGTAATAGTGCTGAATCAGTTACCAACGCCGTTAAACATATTCGCAGTGTCAAAGAATCCTTAACACAAATCGCTTAAAATCTATTCGCTAGCACTAAGCCCGAGCACCCGTGTTATTTCGGTTTCGATCATAGCGATATATTTGCCGGAGGTTGATCGATTGCCACCAGATGTAACAACCAATTGAAATGATGGATCTTGTTTGAGCTTTGCCTCTACAAGATCGTACATTTCAATAACGCCAAATCCATTTTCGATGGCCTGGGCACGAATATGCGCATTCATTTTTTTGCGGAACTCATGAAAGGCATCGTCTTTTTTATCAAACTGTGACGGTAAGGTAAATACATAGACTTTGCCTTTTAAAGATTTCTTTAGTTCGGCATAGAGATTGGTGAGCATGGTTTCAAAGGCGGCGAAATTATGGCCAGACTTCGGTCTGACCTCATCACCGAGATAAAGAAATGAAACTCGTGCGTTTTGCGTTAATACATCCTTAGTCGGCGCTTCCTTTGCCTTCATCAAACTAGGGATAACTACCTGGGCAAATGATGGCTTCACTGGCCCTGTCGTGTCAGGAAATTTTGCTTTCAATGCTGTGTCTAGTCGCTTACTCATACTTTTAAAAATATAGGGCGATTGTGAAAAAATACGAATACGATCGGATGCAGTAAGTCGACCCCCGATGCCATCCTTCACCATACCCAACACTTTTAATAGGGCCGGTGCTAGGTGCTCTGCACCATCCTTGCTAATTTTTACTCCATCTTTTGTGAGAATGCCTTTGCTTTTCTCTTCTACATTACGCTCTGGCAAAGATTCAAGCGCAGCCCCGCG
>JANQLF010000097.1 GCA_028280785.1 Planctomycetota bacterium | reverse complement strand
TTGGAACATTGACCTGCATAACGGGTGTATCAGGGGCAGGAAAATCATCGTTACTTAATCAAATTATTTACCCTGCATTAGGTAACCATTTCAATGGTGCTGACCATATAGTTGGTGAGCACAAAGATATCCAAGGACTTGAGCATTTAGACAAGGTTGTGTGTATTGATCAACAACCAATTGGTCGCACCCCTCGTTCAAATCCAGCAACCTACACCAAGGTCTGGGATGAAATTCGTAAGGTGTTTGCCGAAACTCGTGAATCAAAATTGTATGGTTACTCGCAATCGCGTTTCAGCTTTAATGTAAAGGGCGGACGCTGTGAAGCCTGTGAAGGTGACGGTGTTCGCCGCGTTGAAATGCATTTTCTTTCTGATGTCTATGTGCCATGTGAAGTTTGCGGCGGCTCCCGCTTCAATGAACAGACGCTTCGCGTTAGATACAAAGATAAAAACATATTCGACATTTTAAATATGTCTGTGCGTGAAGCATTTGTGCATTTTGAGGCTCATCCAAAAATTAAACGTATTTTACAAACCATGATTGATGTTGGCTTAGATTACATTCGTCTTGGCCAGCCTGCCACAACATTGTCTGGTGGTGAAGCACAACGTATTAAATTATCACGAGAATTAGCTAAGCGCAGTACCGGTGCCACGCTGTATATTCTTGATGAGCCTTCAACCGGTCTTCATTTTGATGATGTGCGTAAGTTATTAGAGGTTCTACAGTGTTTATCGAGTGCTGGTAATACTGTTGTGGTGATCGAACATAATTTAGACATTATTAAGTCTGCTGATTGGATTGTCGACCTCGGTCCAGAAGGCGGATATGGCGGTGGACAAATAGTTGGTGCAGGTACGCCAGAACAAATTGCAAAAATTAAAAAATCTTATACCGGACAGTTTTTAAAAGACATGTTGCCTAGCAAACCACAAAAAGCGAAGGCACGTTAGTAGATGCTCGTAAAACACTTAGCATGGCGATATATTTGCAAGCGACGCATTGCCTGGCTTGCGGTAATTACGTGCATGCTAAGCGTCGCCATACCGGTTATTGTTATCGGTATACTGCAAGGCTTTGTCGATATTTCTGAGAAGCAGTTACACGGTGCCGAGAGCGATTTGGTTGCGTCGACATCATTGGCATATGCCCTCCCTCATATTCCTAAACATGTCGATATATTAAAATCACATCCAGGGATAAAGGATGCATCCCCCTATGTAAAAACCTACTGTGTGCTGACTCCTATTTTCACAAAAGAAGAACAAGAATTTTACGAACACACAGAACGTGATGAAGCTCGTTTTAATATTGGTTGCCAGATAGAAGGCGTTAATTGGGATGGCGAACAGCGTATTGAGCGTTTACAAAATAGATTACTTCATAAGCGCCCTGGTATTGATTTGCGTGCTCCGAAATTAACTGTTGAAGAACGTGGCTCCGGATTTCTTACGCCAAGTTGGCGTAGTTACTTGGCATTGCAGTCAATCAACTGTCTGCCCTTTGCCGGACCTTTTCCTATTGAAATGCCCCAACCACAACAAGGTGTTATTTTAGGCCATGAATTAATTTTTACACATGGATTGAATACCTATAGACCTGGGCGTCTGGTTAAATTAACCATTCCAAATGGTAAAGGCGGTCTAACAGGTCGAATCGTTGCAGAAATTTCTGATACCATTGGGACCGGTTTTCTTGAGTTTGATAAAACCATGTGTGTATTACCCTTACCCAATGCACAAAAATTAGCCGATATGGATAATAATATACGTGAAATATCTGGGTATCGAATAAAATTACACAATAGTGAAGAGGCTGATCTTATCAGAGAAGACTTAAAAAATGACATGCAGTATCGTTTATGGTATCAGCGATATGGCTACCTGACCTGGGAAGAAACTGGTTCGATAAATATGGTGAAAACTTTTGAAATTCAGCGCAACTTAACCGGCTTGGTTATGTTGTTGATTCAAATGCAGTGTATTTTTATTGTGTATGCAGTATTCAGCACTTTGGTAAGTGAAAAGAAACATGACATTGGTGTTTTACTTGGAATCGGTGCTAGACGTAATGATATCTTGTTGACTTTTATTTTCGCCGCTTTCTTAGTGTCGACCATTGGTGGATTGATGGGCTGGGCATGTGGCTGGTTTATTTTGGCAATACTAAATCCTGTCTGTGACTATTTCGATATTGCATTATTTCCTCATGAAGTGCTGTATACACCTGATACACCAATTAGCTGGGAGCCCATTATACCACTGTTCTTTTTGACCGTCATGATTTTCATTGCTGTTTTATCTGCCTTATGGCCGGCTTATAAAGCAAGTCGCATCATGCCTCTTGAATCGATAGGAGATTAAAGCAATGAGTGAAGCTTTACTACGTGTCGATTCAATATCTAAGAGCTATGGTGATTTACGTGTTTTAGAAAATGTATCAGCAACGATACATGCAGGTGAAATTGTGGCTGTCCGCGGTGCATCAGGTACGGGCAAGAGTACTCTACTAAACATTATAGGACTACTCGATAAGCCGGACAGTGGCTCGGTAAGCATGGGAGATACGTGCATCACCGATTTAAAACACGTTGATGATCACTCACAAGTTCGCGGTCAAGATATGGGTTTCATCTTTCAAGCGTACCACCTCCTACCCGAATTCTCTGTTTTAGAAAACATCTTAATGCCGATTAAGTGCATACGGAGATCTCCATCAGCATTTAATGAACGCGCTTTGCAATTATTAGAGCAAGTAGGTTTATTGGGAAGAGAACATGATTTACCTAGGGTACTCTCCGGTGGTGAGCGACAGCGCGTGGCGGTTTGCAGGTCCCTTATCCATCAGCCTAAGTTATTATTAGCTGATGAACCTACTGGAAATTTAGATCCTGATACAACAACGGTTGTCTTAGAGCAATTATTTAAATTGGCTCGTGAACAGGGATCCAGTATATTAATGGTTTCACATGACCCCACTGTCTGTGTTCAAGCTGATCGGCAATTGGTCATTGAGAATCATCAACTCAATGAATTGACTGATTCAAGCACGCTTTGATTGAATAAAAATAATTAACAGCAATACCGCTATTACGGCGAGGTAGATATATTCTGCGAAAGATTGTTCGGTAGTCTTGTGATAATCATTTGCAGACACTTTATTCTGACGTGGAATTGGAAAGCCGTCTGCTTGACAGGAAAACTGTATAAAACGATTAAGTCGTTCCTGTAAAACTATGCTCAAATTAGTATTTTCATCTGGTGGCAATTTTAATAAATAGACACCGTTTTGTTTGCTTGCATCTGTGTAGATGGGATAATGAGTTTCTACGCCAAATATGCTGAGATCTGGATTTGTCTTGAGCCAGGCGTGCAAGCCACGCTTACCATCGTGCAGCAACTGCTCGGTAAGTGGCACGCGCAAATTGGGATTATCTAAATTGGCATTATAACGATGTAATAATTCAGTCGCATAAGGCAGATGCGGCGGCAGGAAAACAATCGGACCCACATTTCCATCATTGCGGACAGGTTCGGATGCTGTGTCCTGTGCAATTCCATTGTGGCAAATACCCACAAGCATAATGATGACAAGGAGATAGCGTTGCATATGACAAAACATAAGCTGATGCTTACATATGCCAGTATGGGAAATGGTGGAAAACACGTCTGGAATTAAAGAACGATGATACAGACTAGGTTTATGGTTAGGACGGGATTTACGCTGGTAGAGATGCTGGTCGCGACAATGGTTTTTGTCATCGGCTTTGTAGCTGTTTATAGCCTTTTTCTTGCTGGAATGAATTATCGTCATGAATCTGATCGATTAACTGGCACTGCATTGGCTGCTACCTCGCTGATTAGTAACTGGCGACTTGAAATGGCTGAAGGCTGGGATCTTGGTAGTGGCGACGTGGCTCCTGGAGATTTGGTTGGAGATGGCGATCCTACCAATGGTGCCGAATCTGGTGAGGAATTATTCCCGTACCCAGACGATCCTAATATTTGGTATCGAGTAGATAAGGCCACCGATTTAGCTGGCGACGATACAAACGTTGATACGGCCGGAATTCAGATTGTTTTGTTACTCGTTGAGGCTGCCGGAACGCCTGGGAACCTCAGTCTCACTGATATTCGACAGCGACATTTTGTTGATCCTTTAATTCATACCGACTATCTCGACTCCACTTTTCCTATTGCCCATTTCCCACATCCCGTTGATGATGCCACAGCCAAGGCTGCTTATATGTCTCTAAGTTCCGATGATAAATCAACTTACGTTTTAGTTTGGCGAAAGATCTTGAGTCGGCATGAGGCTGTTTTACTACGGAGATAATAGCTGAGTATCAACAGCTTGATCCAATAGGTATTCCATCCCCTTGCATCACCTGTAACCATCGGTCAAAGTAGGCAAGTATAGCAATGTTATTGGCTTAGGAGCTCTGATGTCATTTTTGCGTCTCCAATATACTCGTTCTGATGGAGAAGTTGATACCTACCACCTTAAATCAGGTAGGCGCTATCACGTTGGTCGTGGCTCAGCTTGTGAAGTACGTATTTTAGATATGCGTTTAAGTCGTAAACATTGTGCTTTTGAATGCATCGATGGTGATTGGCTCGTAGCAGATCTAGGCAGCACCAATGGATGCAAAATAAATAAAAAAAGAATTCAAGACACCCAATCAGTAGATTCGAATACGGTCGTCACTCTTGGATCGGTCGATATTCTAGTGGCTTCTATCTCTGAACATTTAGATGAAGAAGTAGGCGCAACAACAGAGGACAATAAAGAGGCTGAAAATGCATTGGAATCTGAGGAAGATGACTTCCTCCCCTCATCTGAAGACAAATCTGAAACATTTGCTGGACCATTGAGTGATAATGTTGAAGAGAGCGTTGATAAACATTCAGAAGACAATAACGATGATTCCTTAGAATTAGAAGACGAAGAACCAGCTGCGGAAGTAGTTGAAGAAAAGCCAGCTTCAGCTGACGAAGATGTCTTAGACCTTGATAGCGAAAGTGATGAAAAATCTGATAGCCAGGCGAGCGAATATAACCCTACCACTTCAGCCGTAAAAGCCTCAGATAAAAAAGCAAAAGAAGAAACTAAAACGGTATTTATTTCAGCCCTTGGAAAAAAAGTTGGCCCACTGACCAGGACACAGGCGCGAGAATTGAAAAAGCGAGAATTAAAAGGCGCGCTTACTGAAAAAGAGCTGGAACAATTCATCGACGAATCATCATAAGCGAATGCCAACGTTCTATCAGCGATTCAATGCCATAGGACTCGCAACACTATGCAGCAGTAGTGTGACATTGTGTGCATTGGAGTATGAGCTCGATGCCCCCAATATTTACCGTGAACAGCAAGTCCTGTATTGCACTAATGGGCTACGCTTATTTATAAAAGATCCGTCATTCCCCTACGGTGAAATTGAGCTTTTAGCCAATCACCTGCGCTGGGATGAAGAACAAGAACGCGTTTTTGTAAATGGTGATATAACTATTCTCAATAAAACCTACACATTACGTGCTCATCAGTTAGGCTATGATGTTAAAACGCAATCCGGTGAAGCCTGGGATGTAAATATTCTCTTTAAAAATAACGGCAGACTAATTCGAGTTAACGCAGAACATATTGAAATAACACCAAGCAAATTTGTTTTAAAAAATATCAGCACCGATTACGGACATGGCAGCATGTCGAGTATCCGCGCCGGTTCTATAACTGTCCGTCGCGCAGAGACCCCGCATGAACATCGCAGTGGTCTTGCTGCTAAAATTGATGACATTATCATGCATCATCCACGCTTAAAATTTGGTGCTGTCCCGGTATTTTGGCTACCAATCGCCTACCGAGATTATCGATTGGATTACCCTTGGACTAAATTTGAAATTGGTCATGAAACAGACCGCGGTGCTTTTTTGCGCGCACGCATTGGTTTTGATCTGCCTCGATTGGGGGACTTTTCATCTACCATTAAATTCCGCACAGACCATTACGAGCTGTCAGGTAGAGGAAACGGTATCGAATCTGAATGGAGCTCACCAAGTTTAGGCAAGGGTTCTTTTTATTGGTTTAAAATGGATCCAGAAAAATTAGTTACT
>JANQLF010000061.1 GCA_028280785.1 Planctomycetota bacterium | reverse complement strand
GCAGCAATTAAAAAATAGGCGAATAAGGCATAGGGAAGGGACACGCGGGCATGCCAAGCTAATTGATGATCGCGTAGTGATTGCTGCGTGTGACGATGGGTACGGTCGTGGATACTGTAGCCTGGTTTTCGAACACTTCTTAATTTTTTCTTAAGCTGCTTAATGTCTTCGCTGAGTTCTGTAAAGCTTTTGACATCTGGTTTTGCTTTTTGCCTGTACGATGTCCCTTCGGATTCAATGACGGGTGATGCTCTTGGAATTACGCCGCTGCGCGGTGATGCCCGTTTGGTTTCGGTGGCGTGACGAACATCTAGGAAGCGAATGTTTTCACATTCTAAATGAAGGTCGTGTTGATACCGCCAGGTGCCTTGGGGAGCATAAATAAACATGTCACGATCAGGGGCACTATTATGGGCAATGATGTGATAAAGATTGAGGCCATCGGTGCTTTTAGCCATCAACATACGGCCTTGATTTTTCTGTCGCCAAATGTGCTCGCCACGATTAATGCGAGTGCTGACACCGCGACGTACCAAATCACTTTTCCCTTCACGAATAGTCATGGAAATGTCGGGGAGCATGATGTGTTGTATAAAACTTAATAAGACGCTGATGATAATAATTAAAGGAATGATACCGAGAATGACATTCCATGCAGATATACCAACACTGCGTAGGGCAATGAGCTCACCATCTTCCCGCATACGTCCAATAATTGACAAAATGGCGGTACATAAAGCAAGAGGTACGAGCGTAGGTGACGTATAGAGGAGTTGATAGGGAATGAAGGCGAGTACCGAGGTTAGGGGTGCGCCTTTATGTAATAAAGGAGTGCATACGGCAAGAGCTGTGAGCAGAGAGTAGGCGATTGTATAAAAACAAAAAAGCCGGCTTGCCTCAAGAAAACAGGTGCGGCTTAATATCTTCATTGCATAGGTATAGCGTAAAAACACTGATAGACCAGTAGTTGGACAATGCAAAAACCGATGTCATTGACATCGGTTTTTGTGACGCTGAGACGTTGAGAAAGACTATTCTTCGGAATCGTCTTCTTTTTTATCTGCTTCGTCATCCTTGGACTTTTTGCGACCAGCTGTTTTTTTGCGTCCTGCACTTTTCTTCGCGCCTGATGCAGTGCTTTTACGCGCGGCTTTCTTTTTAGGTTTTTCTGGGGCTTCTTCTTTAGTCGTTTCCTCGCCGTCGTCGTCTTTAACTTCTTCGACTTCTTCAACGACCTCATCGTCTTCGGCTTTTTCTTCTGACGCGGCTTCAGGTTTATTATTGCCTTGGTCCTTTAAAGCTTCTTCTTCGAGTTCTTTGGCTAATTTTTCTAAATCAGCAAGATCTTCGTCATCCCAGTAATCATCTTCACGTACATGGAGGTAAGAGAGCATGCCACCAGCAATAATTAAATTCAAACCATAGCCTGCTATTAAATAGATGACTAAAGTTTGAAAAATGCCGCTAAGCAGTCCTGTTACATATTTATGAAAACCACTGATTTCTTCATCAGGTACATGTTTCATGGAGGCAGGTTCAACACCGACATAGCTACCTAAGCCGTTGGTGAATCCAACCACCATGCCGGTCAAGTTGGTAACTGGTTGTGGAATAGTTTCGCTGAGAACATTATTTGCGACTTGTTCAATGGCGGCGACTTCGGTACCTGGTAAGTGATCGGATGCAGCGAGCGCTTTAGCGTTATTAAGTGCAACAATGCCAATACCACAGCAAACGTGCACTAAAATAACCGTGATGATAATGCTACCTACTACTTTATGTGGCTTGGTGCCGACCGCCTCAAGGGTATCGATGACATTATCGAACCAGCCATGTTTGCGAATTGCCACAATAGCTGGGAACACAAACATACTGAGCAATACACCGATACTGAAAAATGTAATCAGTAACCAAATAAAGAAGGCAGGAATCGATCCAAAATAAAGCACGCTACCAATGTAGGGAATGCTGCAGACTAAATCAAAAATATACGCACCGAGGTGCATCAATTTGAGCGTACCGATTAAAAAGAGTGGAACCATTATCGCGGCAAAGATACGTCCTTTGTATTGAGCTAATGCCTCTTTGAGTGTTGGGTAATCATCATCGAGTAATTCGGTTTTAATAAGAATGGCAACCAGGGTGCCACCAAGCCCAAAAATAACACAAGGAATGATGCAGCTTAGTGCTGTGAGAATTGGACCTATGATAGCCAATTCCATGGCTTCATCGGGGATCTTATTGAATAAGAATCCGACCACACCAATGGCAGCAATGGTAATCACCGAGATAAGCATGCAGCGAACTTTGCAGGCAATCATTGGTGCCTTGAAGATGTCCATCCACGTCCATTCGCGTGGTTCTGGTTCCCAGGCTGCTGGGGCGTCTTTTGCTACTTCTTCTTGAACATCACTCATGCATTTCTCCGTGCTGAAGTGGCATGCTAGGGGTGTAATCCATGCTGTGCAAGCCAGCACGCGGTGCCATAGCTAGGGTTGAACGTCGTTGTCATTCTTGCGTAAGTCCTGCATGCGAACCAACTCGGCGTATTCGCCATCTTTCGCAATCAACTCGTCGTGATTACCCAGTTCCTTGACCTGACCGCTGTTGCTGTCGAGTACAGCGATGCAATCAGCATCTTTGATCGTGCTTAGACGATGAGCGACTATGATAGACGTGCGACCCGCCATCAGCACCTTAAGGGCTTCTTGGACGTGTCGTTCGGATTCAGCGTCAAGGGCACTGGTCGGTTCATCGAGGAGGAGGATCGGTGCATCACGCAAAAGCGCGCGAGCGATAGCAACACGTTGACGTTGACCACCAGAAAGGCGTTCACCGCGATCACCGACGATGGTGTCATAGCCAAGTCCGCCTTCGAGCTCCATAATCGCATCATGTACATGCGAACGCTTGGCTGCTTCTTCGATGGCTGCGTGGTCTGCCTTGGGATTGCCATAGGCGATATTATTACGCACAGTGTCGTTGAATAAAAAACTGTCTTGCTGAACGATAGCGAATAAATGAATGTAATCGTCGCGTTTAAAATCTCGAATGTCAATGTCATCAAGGGTAATGCGCCCGCCACTGACATCATAGAAACGTGGTATTAAATCTAAGATGGTCGATTTGCCGGCGCCAGACTCACCAACTAAAGCGAGCGATTTACCTACGGGTATTTCCAATTCACATTGATTTAAAACATTGTCACTGTCTTGGCTGTAAGCAAAGTCGACTGCCTCGAGTTTAATCGATTGTTGTGGTGGGTTGGGACAAGACTGGGTTTCTGGTTTATCAACAATACTGCTTTTATGTTCCATGATGCCCAGAATACGTACGGCCGATGCCATATATTCGAGTGCTTGGCTTAATACGCGTTGTGTTGTTCGCGAAAGCGTGGCTATGCGACCAATGGCTACCAGAAAGATAATCATATCTTTTGGTTCCATGAATTCGAATTGATAAGCTATGGCACCAAGGAATAGGGCTGCTGAGGTGAGGAAAAAAGCTAAACCACTGCTGCTGGCATCAGATTGTGCGCGTGTTTTTGCAACGCGCATATTGGCATTAAATAATTTCTCGTTGTCATCATCAAAGCGTTGTTCTTCCATTTCTTGTGAACCCATGGCTTTAATTACGCGAATACCACTGGTTATCTGTTCGAACGTAACCAATGTATCAGCCATTTGTTCGCGTGCATTCTTACTTCGTTTATAAGTGCGCTTTAATGTTTTTTGAATAATAAGAACTAAGGGAATGATCACGACTAGTATAATACTTGTTAAGATCCAGTTAATCCAAAAAAGGACTGCAAACATCCCAATAATCTCAAAAGGGTGTTGTTGTAATTTTCCATACATAGTATGCATGAGTGATTGCATGCGTTGCATGTCGCCACTCATGCGATTAAACAAATCACCTTTAGCGAGGTCACTGTGAAAATTAAGATCGAGTTCAATTAAATGGCCGATGAATTCTCGACGAATCCCGACCATAATGCGATTAGCAATCCATTGTCCCTGCATCCATGCGCCGTAAGAAATGCCTGCGCAGACGGGTGCAAGTGCTAGTAATTGAATAGCGAGACTTTTCATATTGGTTATGGCCTCATTCTTTTCTTCGAGGCTCATTTTTGTAATGGATTCGGAATCTTGGCTGAAAAACTGCAGGATTTGATCAAGAACAAACACCAGATAAGCGGTCAGACCAGCGAAGCTGGATACCAGTGCTAGCATCAACAAAAAGCGCCAGGGATATTTCCAACCCAAGAAATAAAGTCGTTTCCAAGTTGAGAAACGTGCAGTTGATTCATTCATGAACTGATAGCTTAGATAGCCACCAGGATAAGCCAAGTCAGGGTCTTGTTTTCGCAAGGCATATGCACAGGCTGCCGCTGCGATGAGTGAATTGAGCGAAGCGTTGGATGCAGTTGGAATAAAGGTCTCGGCATATGCCAAGATGCTCGATGTTGATGCGAAACGTCATGCGATCAGCGATCTTGAAGCACGTATGACTGATGCCAATTTTTGGGACGATCAGGAACAAGCACAAAAAATAATTGCCGAGCTCAAAGCGTATAAAGGCATGGTTGACCCGTATGATGCGTTAAGTGATTCTGTTACTGCGTGTCGTGAATTGCTCGAATTAGCTGAAGCTGAAAATGATGAAGATAGCCTATCTGAATTACGTGAAGAAATCTCGCGATTAGATCAGGAATATAATCGCGTTGAACTGTCATTGGCATTATCTGGTGAATACGATCACAATAATGTCTATATGAGCATACAGCCTGGCGCTGGTGGTGTCGAAGCTATGGATTGGGCTGAGATGTTGTTGCGCATGTACAAAAATTATTTTCAAAATGCCAATTATAGTTTCGAGATTATTGAAGCGCAGCCTGGTGAAGAGGCCGGATTAAAAAGTTGTACGCTCTTTGTAAAAGGTGAGATGGCTTATGGGCATCTCAAATCTGAAATGGGTACGCATCGTTTAGTGCGCATGAGTCCATTTAATGCTCAAGGTAAAAGGCAAACTAGTTTTTGCGCGGTGGAGGTGACTCCAGAAATCCCCGATTCTGAAGTCGTCGATGTAGAAAAAATAGATGATAAAGAATTTCGTGTAGATAAATTTCGCGCTTCTGGTGCTGGTGGGCAACACGTCAACAAGACTGACTCCGCCATTCGCATTACACATTATGAATCGGATATTTCGGTATCTTGCCAGTCAGAGCGTAGCCAGGCCCAAAACCTTGCTAAGGCGTGGAAAATGATGACAGCGAAATTGCAACAATTAAAAGATGCTGAGCGCCTAGACGAATTAAAAGATTTAATGAGCGATCGCGGTACCATTGGTTGGGGTCACCAAATTCGCTCGTATGTTTTACAGCCTACGCAATTGGTTACTGATTTGCGTTCACGTCGCAAAGAATCTAACGCATTGGGCGTATTAGACGGTGACCTGCAGCCGTTTATTGATTCGTACCTGCGTTGGCGTCTGAGTAACGACAGCTAAATTCAATCTTCGCGTTTGTAAAATGGCATTGGAATAACTTCGGCATCGAGGACGCTCTTTCCGCGTAAATCAATTCCAACTTTACTACCGACGCTGCTAAGGGCGCTCGGTACATAGGCCATCGCAATAGGGTAACCTAATGTTGGTGATAAAGAGCCAGAGGTAACGACACCGATGTCTTTGCCGTCACTATCGAGTATAGCATATCCATGACGCGCAGCGCGCTTGCCGGCCATTTTCAATCCGACCAAACAACGGTCAGTGCCATTGTCTTTTTGTGCAGCGACGACATCAGAGCCGACATAGCTGGACTTGGTGCCTACGGCAAAGTGCAGTCCGGCTTCAATGGGTGTATGTTGATCATCAATTTCGTTGCCATAAAGCGGCATGCCTGCTTCAAGGCGCAAGGTGTCGCGACAGCCGAGTCCACATGGAGTGCCACCGGCTTCCTGTACAGCCTTCCATAGCTGTTCTGCTTTTTCACTGGGCAGAAAGCACTCAAATCCATCTTCACCAGTATAGCCAGTTCTGCTCAAACGAACGGTCACATTTTCCCACTCTAAGTCTTTAAATGTATAGTACTTAAGACCGTCACTGGGGAGTCCGATCTTGGACAAGATGTCTGCTGCCTGTGGTCCTTGCACTGCAACCATCGCTTGCTCTTGGGTAAGGTTGGATAATTCCACACCGTCTTCTTTGGCACCAGCCCATAAGTCTAGAATCTTACCTACATTAGAAGCATTAACTACGATATGAAAACTCTCGTCCGACTCTTTGCTAATGAGAATGTCGTCCTCAACACAGCCGCGCGCATTCAGGATCAAGCTATAGCGAACCTGACCGGGGCTCATTTTTGCAATGGGGCGGCAGCTACGGGCTTTGAGAAAATCGAGGGCATTGGCACCGCTGAGTCGCAAGCGACCCATGTGACCGAGGTCAAAAAGACCACAAGCATTTCTGACAGTGTTATGCTCTTCAATGATGCTCTGAAACTGAACGGCCATGTCCCAACCATGGAAGTCGATCATTTTAGCGCCAAGAGAGCACTGCAGGTCATACAGGACGGTA
>JANQLF010000036.1 GCA_028280785.1 Planctomycetota bacterium | reverse complement strand
TTCCGCACAGGCTTCAGGAGCACCTGGGTGCCCATCACTATGCAGCATAATACCACCGAGTTCATCAACTTTACCAGCATTTGGGTCAGCAGCTGCCCGTTGTTTCAATAAATCAATCCAACGGTCCATATCTTCTATGCTTGGGCTCCAACCCTCTTCTAAAACATTTAATTCATCACCTGGTCCAAACAAAAACTCATCATTAATTTGCACAGCAGGCGCATTGCCGCATGCAGCGAGACATTCCACTGTTTCTAAAGCAAATAATCCGTCTTCCGTGTGCTCTCCACACTTTATGCCAAGTTTTTCTTCTACGTGCGCGACCAAATCATTAGCTCCCATCAAATGACAGGTCATGGTTTGGCAAACACGTATATGAAAACGTGCAGGCGGAACTTGTTTATACATGGTGTAAAATTCAACCACACTAAATGCATGAACCGGAGAAACATCGCAGACTTGTGCAGCCCATTTAATTGCCACACGTGGGACCCAGCCGTAAACCTCTTGGATCAACCATAAGACCTGCAGCAACGCGGCGCGTTTTACAGGATAACGGCGAATCAGTTCTTCGACACGATCTTGATGTGGCTGCATTTTTTCAGCAACCGCATCGACACTGAGTCCCTCAGGTTGAACAGCAACAATATCAATCGCATGAGCACTCATCGATCAAGTTCTCCTGCAATAATGTTTATTGAACCTAATGTTGCAAAAGCATCGGCTACCTGTGATTGTTCAATCATATCACTAAAGGCTGCAAATTGCATAAAGCACGGTGGTCGCACTTTAATTTTATAAGGATTAGTGCCGCCATCAGAAACGATGAAGAAGCCTAACTCTCCATTAGCCGCTTCAGTCGCATCATAACATTGACCCATGGGCGGTCGCACACCTTCGTAAATTAATTTAAATTGATTAATCAACGCTTCCATGTCGTGATAAACTTGGTCTTTGTTTGGCAAACGGACGCGAGCATCTGTACTATTTACTGGTCCAGGTTTTAATCGCTCCAATGCCTGACGAATGATACTGATACTCTCGATCATTTCATAAATGCGTACCATGATACGATCAAAGGTGTCGCCCGTTGTGCCGATGACACTGTCAAAATCATAGGTTTCATAACCATAATATGGTTCGTCTTTACGCAGATCGTGATCTACACCGGAAGCGCGCAAACATGGCCCAGTCCAACCATAAGAGATTGCATCTTCTTTGCTGACCACACACACATCACGCGTACGCTCAACAAAAATCTTATTATGCTCGATCAGCCCACGCACATCATCGATAGCCGATTCGATGCTTTTTAATACCAGCGAAACTTCATCTTCAAAACCAACATAAGCATCACGGTAAAGACCACCGATACGAGTAAATGTATTTGTCAGTCGTGCACCGCAGAGCTTTTCCCAGATTTTATACACTTCTTCACGTGGGTTGAAGAAATACCAAAAATTGGTTAATGCGCCTAAATCCACAAGATTAGTGCCGACACAAACCAAGTGATCGATAATACGACTCAGTTCTGCTACTATGACACGCAGCGTGATGCAACGCTCAGGCAATTCGACGTCAAACATCTTCTCCACCGCTTTGCAGAAACCGATGTTATTCATAATTGACGAGCAGTAATTTAAACGATCAGTATAAGGCAAGACCTGATTAAAGGTTCCCTGTTCGACCATTTTTTCAAAACCACGGTGTAGATAGCCCATCTCACAAGCAGAAGCCACAATATTCTCACCATCTAATGCCGTGAATATACGCAGAGTACCATGCGTAGCTGGGTGCGAAGGACCCATGTTCACCGTCATTAATTCTAGTTCTTGACCATCAGGAGCTTGGACTTTCACGCTTGCTCCCCAAATTGAATGGATTCGCCGGGTTTGGCCTCTTCTATAATAATATAACCATTTTCCTCTAAACGCTGATGCAATTGATCTAGCATTGGATCATTAACGCTTAATTTCTGACGCTTTTGTACTGGATAATCTTTACGCAACGGATGGCCAACAAACTGATGGTGATTTAAAATACGTTTTAAATTAGGGTGACCTTGAAAATGTATGCCATATTGATCAAAGACTTCTCGCTCTAACCAATTGGCGTTCTTCCACAATCGGCAAACGGTTTGCAAACGAGCTTCATCCTCTTCGACCATTACCTTGATACATATACGTTGGCATGTCTCTAAATTCTTCAGTAAATAAACAACCGCAAATCGTTCATCACGATGGCCGGGGAACGAAAGATAATCTACCGCGGTAATATCCAATAAAACTGCAAACGATTTTTTATCACGCAAATAGCGAAGCACGTCTATGAAATTATCCGACTCGGCAATTAAACATAAATCCCATTGGGCCAAACGATCCAATTGCAAAGCAAACAGTTCGCTCAACTCACCGGCAAGTACATCATCTGCACTCGGCTCTTGGACTTGCTCTTCTACTTGATCAGAGACTTGTTCATCACTCATTAAGAGATGGCCTTCTTCACATCTAAACGTTCGCGATCAATATTGTCCTGCAGCTGTACCACTGCCTCCAAAAAGGCTTCTGGACGCGGTGGGCATCCTGCAACATAAATATCAACAGGGATAATTTCATCGATACCCGGCACCGTGCAGTAACAATCGTAAAAACCACCAGTACAAGCACAGGCACCAGCTGCGATTACCCACTTCGGCTCACACATTTGATCGTAGATACGACGCAATATCGGAGCTTGTTTATAAGTAACTGTACCAGCAATTAATAGTAAGTCAGATTGGCGCGGGCTAAATCGAACCAATTCAGCACCAAATCGAGAAATATCAAATACAGAGCTTACTGTTCCCATAAACTCAATGGCACAACATGCGGTACCAAATGGGAACGGCCACAGGCTATTACGGCGACCCCAATTCACTAATGTGTCACGAGTGGTTGTTAAGAAACCGGCACCTGCATCAAATTCTGCTTGAGTTAAAGTACCAGGGGCTTCGGGTTTTGCTTGATATACCATAATAAATGACGAGTGGGTTTATTTATCCCAGTCGAGCGCACCTTTTTTGTATAAATACACGTAGCCAACTTCGAGCATAACCAAAAATACCATCAAAATCACAAACATACCCCAGCCATCTATTGAGGTGTATTTAATTGCAAATGGATATAAAAATGCGACCTCTAAATCAAAAACTAAAAATAACATTGCTATTAAATAAAATTTTACTGAAAAACGTTCGCCTGCTGTTCCAACCGTTTGATCAAGGCCACATTCATATGGCTCTTCTTTTCCTTGGTTATTCGGATTATTTCTGCCAAATATCCAACTTAGGGCCATTAACACCAATGGCACACCAAGGCCCAACAGGCTCAGTATAGTTAATGGTAAGACATGGCTGAGTTGGCCGTCATTAACAGCAACATCAGCCGCAACTTCCATCGGCAGCGCTTCTGCCACATTCAAAATCATGCTATCTAAACCCGCCATCACCGCTCCCGGCTCCACCGTGGTGGCTAAGACGCAGCATGCTCTTAAATAAATCGCTTTTGTCTACTGCTCTCTTTGAAATGAAGGGCGTAATTAACGTTGCTCACAGTATCTAAAATACCATGCGCTTAGCAGTTAGCATACATGTCCATCTGAAGTGCTGATTAGAACAGATTTACTATGAGATAGAGCAGAAGCATCGCGGTGATCACGATCATTGCCCCACCAACTGCCCATTGGCGATAACGATTGGTTTTTATATCGAGCTTGAGCTCGAATTTACTGCCACCCAATTCGACATCCTTGCTCATTTCATGGCTAATACGTCGAGCAAACACTGCTTGGGCTACGCGCTTGGGCACTTGGTCCAAAATAAACAAATGGATTTTCCCCAACCACCTGAGCGGCGGTAGCAATACCCCGGCCCAGAAGCGAGGAATCAGCCTACGATAGATCCAATCACTATCCAACGTGATGGTCAATGTTCGTTTCAACATGTCGAGCAAGACAAAGAAGGCTAATCCAGATGCAATGAGTATTGAAAATTGCGTAATCACGTGATTCCATGACCAAGTGCTATAGGGAACCCTATGCACATGTCCTCCATCGCCCGTTGCCTGGGCAGGCACAGCAGCCGCACTGGATTCGTCACCATGATGTTCGTGTGAAACCTTCATTGGCTCATAGGGCAATATTTTATAAATAGTGACCTTAGACACCCCAGGCGCTCCAAAAGCCAAACATAGAACGGCGAAAATAACCATCGCCCATTTCATATTCCAAGGCGGGTCTTTCGGACGTAAACCAGAGTCTTTCTGGAAGAATACAAACCATGGGAATTTAATACCTGCATGTAAGAACACACCAGCAGAGGCTGCCATCAAGACAAACCAAGCCATCATATACAACCAAGCATTATCAACTACGGCTGCAGATTCAGCCGCTGCGGTGGTAATCATCGATTTAGAGGTGAATCCAGACGTGAACGGCACTGCTGAAATCGCTAATGCGCCTATCGTACCACAGACCATGGTCCAACGCATAGTTTGATAAAGTCCACCAAGGTCAGTACATTTACGCTTTCCAGTCATATAGAGAACGGAACCAGCAGACATCAGCAACAGCGCCTTATAGATAATATGTGCAAAGGCGTGAGCCGAAGCACCACACAAAGACAAATGTGTACCTATACCGATGGCGCAGACCATAAAACCGACTTGGTTAATAATGCTGTAGGCCAAAATACGGCGCATGTCATTTTCAAGAATGGCATAAACGATTCCATAAATGGACATCAACATACCAACCCAAACTAATAGCTCGGTGCCGGCAAAGAGCATCATCAATACAAAAACTGCCGTTTTTGTTGTAAACGCTGAGAGGAATACAGTTCCACTTGGAGACCCCTCCGGATAGGCGTCTGGTAACCACGCACCAAGCGGCGGCGCGCCAGCATTCACTAAAATTCCAATGAGCATTAACCAAGCAGCAGGATTCAACGTATTATTAAATGCCACTAAACCGCTACTTAACGGATCATCAGGTATTAATAATGATTTTTCGACCAGACCATACCAAATAATACCTGCCATTAAAAAGACACCGCCAAGAAAATGCACAGCGGCATAGCGAAGTCCGGCCTTAGCAGAGTTTTCCTGCCCACCATCAAAGACCACTAACGTTGAACCGATCGCCATTAATTCCCAGAACAAGAACATTGATGCGAGATCACCCGCGTAGGTCGCGCAAATCGCACTACCTGAATAAAGCAAGGCCCCACTTAATTCGACAGGTTTTTCCGCATTAAACGCAAATAATAATCCAACAACGGCCATTAAAGAAAAGACTGTGGCAAATATTGGCGTCGGCGCATTGAGCTGCATTAAATTTAACACCAATCCATTCTCATAACCAAAGGCCTGCCCGATGAAATCATTGTCAATTAAGGTTACTACACACGAGCCAACGCCGTCATAGGTGAACAAAACACAAACAAAGCAAGCGAGAGCAGCCAACATCCCTATAATTGGCTTAGCGCGGCCCTTAACAAAAGGCAAAGCCACAATTAAAGATGCTACGATCAAAAATAATCCTGGTGGGAAGCTAATCATCGTAGTATGTATCCTTTCGCTTCAGGACCTGACTAACCAAACGCTTCGAACCAACGACCATCAACCAACACGCCACAAAACCAAAAGCTGGATAAAATATAAATGAATAGGCATCCCAGGTGAATCCCTGCTTCTTAAAATGCGGATGCACGTAACCATGATAAAACAAGAAAAACAAAAGATCGACAACGAATAAGACGACCAGTAA
>JANQLF010000023.1 GCA_028280785.1 Planctomycetota bacterium | reverse complement strand
CTCAAATGCTCGCGGATAAATGCGATCATGTCTTGCATGCGCTGACTCAGTTCAGTGTCACGTTTATGTGTCCAATGTTCGGCTAAAGATAACACAATGGTTTTACAAATACTGTTGCAGCGATCCTGTGCGAGTTGTCCATAGCCTTTAAAGGTCTGAGCGCAGAGCTTAAATAAACTGTGGAGTTCTTGCTCTGGGTCAGGTTTGGTAATCAAAGCCGGATCTGGAATCAGTCGATAGTCACCGGAGGCCCAGGAACCGGAGGCCAATTCACAGTGGATTCCACTGATAATGGAGTGCTTCGAACCGGTGCGCAGGTCATGGAGGATGGTGGGACGTAGGCAAATTACCTCGTCTTGCTCGGCCCGTTGCACCGCTTCACCAGGAACCTGATAATCGAGCCAGCCTCTAACTACATATATAAACTGAAGATCGATGATTTTGCGCTGCAACCATGCCTGCATATTGTCGCAGTTGTGGTAGTTGGCGATGCGCACCCGGGGTTGGATTTGTGTAGGAGTGAAGCCCTGCATGATCTTATTCTAGTCCATATCAATCTAATTGTATAGTGAAAACACTGGTGCTTATAATCAGAGTCTGCTTATTATACTACTTACTGCTAAATGGAGCACTCAATGAGCAACTATGAAGATTTACGTCAGGCCTTTCAAAACGACGGTTTCGTCTTGGGCCCACAAGTACTCAGCGCATCTGAGATAGACGAGTTGCGTGATGAATTGGCTCGCGTTATCGAAGACGATGGCAAAGCTGGCGTACCCCAACCAACGCAATTAGCGAATCTCGGTGGTGATCTAGAAAACCCAGTTTGGCAGATAGTGAATATTTGGCAGGCCAGCCCAGCCTTTGAGCGCTTAGTCAAAAATCCAAAAATCGCAGAAATAGCCGCGGCAATTACCCAAGCAAAAGAGCTGCGTCTGTGGCATGATCAAATTCAATATAAGCCAGCAGAAAAAGGCGGCGTGAATATGTGGCACCAAGACAATCCGTTGTGGCCACCATTAAGTGCGGCACATCAAATTACCGCATGGGTTGCCCTTGATGATGTTGATCAAGAAAATGGCTGCATGGGTATGGTTCCTGGTTCACATCTATGGGACGATTGCCAGCCGTATTTAGCAACGCTCGATACATACGACGATTTACCTGAAGAATGGGAAGGTCATAAAATTGAACAGCGTTTATGCCCGGTGAAAAAAGGTCATGTGCATTTCCATCATGGTTTAACCTGGCACGCTTCGAATTTTAATCACAGCGGCCGACCACGTCGTGCGATTGCGTTACATTTCATGACAGAAACCACCACTCTTATTCCAAATACCAATCACTTGTGCAAAGATCACATTGAAGTCGCGGCCGGTGAAAAAATCGAAGGCGAATTATTACTCCAAGTTCACTAGTTTGTTTTGGGGGCTCTGCCCCCAAGCCCCCCGTGGCTTTGTACGGTCAAGCCGCATCAAGATCATTAATTATTTTTGCTGTGCAAAAATTACTACCATATAGGCAGTACCATTAACTCGGCGCCACCTGAACAGGCTAAGTCAATCTAGTAGTAAATCTGAGTATAATTGACGGGTAAGGGGTCTACGCTAAGGTTTTGGCCTCTCCACTACCTAGCAGAGGATTTCTCATGGAACATTTGCCGGCCATATTTGAACACTTTGGTTTGCCTTGGCTGATCTTTACATCGCCGATCATCATCTCTGCCATCTTGGTCCTGATCTTTCACTACGGCGCTGGTGACCGCGAATAGCTGATCGAGGTCGTAGCGTAGTCGAGCAAGCTCGACAGCAAAACACGGATCGATTCCGTAAGAATTGTTGAAAACTGGACTTATGATCACCGTATCAGTGCTATTCAGTGTAGGGAAAATCCACTTTTGCTGAGCTGATTGTTTACAGAATGCCTCGCCCCTGTGGAGAACGAAGTGACGAGACTTCTTGTGCTTTTTCTTATCAGTGCTTCTTGGCTCATGGCAGCAGAAGAGGCCGAGCTGAGCCCCAAGGCGAAGGACATGATCGCCGAGTATGAAGGCGAAGTCGATAAGGAGTTGGCCAAGACAACGAAAGCTGTATTGGAACTCCGCAATGATCTCATCGAGGATCTCGAAAAAGAAGTCAAAAGCCAAACCCGTCGTGGTAACTTAGAAGTAGCAATGGCCCTGCAAAGCAAGGTCGACCAATTAAAGTCTCACAACCCGGTAACCGATGTATTTGGTGCACGTGCAACCGAAGCAAAAAATAAATTTGCGATTGTTGGCTCATGGCTGTGTGAAAATGACGGCATGTATGAATTACGTGTTTTCGGTAAAGATGGCCGTTTTGAATATTATCAAAGTGATGCCAAAGCCAATAAAGGTAAATTGAATTGGAAAGGCAATTACTACGTCGGTGAAAGTGGCTTAGCCGAAGCGCGTCACCCTAAAAAGAAAAATAAAGTGTTTTTACACACCGTTAATAGCGACGGCACCTTAATTGTTAAAATGGGTTCAAAACAATTTAAAGGTAAGCGCCTGAAGAAGAGCGTTAAGCGATAGCACCCTGATACGCTGCTAATGTTTCTTTAGCGATATTATCCCAATGCCATGGGTCCCGATGATCGATGAGATGTTGGCGTTGCCGACCTAATTCTTCTTTATTTAAATCTGCTAGTAATTCCCCTAATAATTCGTAACGATTATCAACTTGCGGGATAAACGTGGAGCCTTCGCTTAAGACTTCACGGGCATAGCCATAATCGAGGGATATTTGTGGTAACAGATGAGCCTGCGACATGTGTGGTGATCCCGAGGTTAAGTGATTTTCACCGTACAAATAAATAAATGCATCACTGGCATTGGCATAAAGAGAAACATCCTCATCAGCCATGTGTCCACCATTGATAATAACATTTTTAAGTGGTTTGGCGTACTCGACCATCTCTTTGCCGTAATCTGACCAAATGCTTCCAGCCATATAAATAATATGTTTTTCAGGATCTAAGGTTTTAAAACAATCGACTATTTCTTTGATGTGTTTATCCGGGCGTAAAGCACCGATAGATAAATAAATATTCGCATCTAGCGGCAAGCCAATTTTTTCACGGGCACTTTTTTGGTCTAAGGTGCAGGTAGCTGATTTATCAAAATAACCATGGTAAATGACTTTATGTTCAGCGTCACCATAATCATACATTGCCAGGGCAGCTTCCTTGCCACATTCAGAATGATGATGACAAACATCACAGTGTTCAGCAAATAAGGTAAAGAGCGGTTCCCATAAATCTAAATTAGTGCGAGCGTGGGGTAGTAAATTGTGCATGACCCAAAATATTTTTGCGCCATTAGATTTAAGGCGTGGTAAACATGCTTTGAAGTCTTCAATAATTTTATCGTGAGGGATTTCGTCTTGTTGGGTTAGAGACTCTGGCCATTGCAGGTGGATAATATCCGGATTCTGTGCGAGGATTTTTTCGGTATGATCGGGTAAATGGATACCCCAGCGTTCATAGGTTTGGGCATCAACACCAATAGCGCGAAGACGTTCCTCTTGGTAGATATTGTAGGGGCACTGACCTGATATAAGCAACGATTTCATGAATAACTAATTAACTGAGCCGAAAGGCATTACAAGGTAAATACATATTTAGACCGATGGTTTTTCATGCATGCAATATTTAGTTGCATGTTTGTGCAAAATATTGGATACAAATGTGCGAACTTGTGCTATTCGCTTGGCGTATTGCCGAGAGCGTCATTGAGAAATTTGATATTGGCTTTGTAGTTGGTTTCATTTATTTTAAAACCGTTCTTTTTGGCTCGAGCCACATAATCTTCGATATATTTTATCGAGTCATTAAATATTTTACGAGCTTCAGCGCTGCGCCCTTCTTTGAGCTGTGTTTGAAAATAGGCAACGCCTTCTTCAAAGTCCTGTGGTGTATGGTATCTGGTGTCAAAGTTTAATAAGGTGCCTTTATGATATGCCCACAGATCAAGAGCATCGAGCTGCTTGGCTTGTTTGAGGACCTTATAGGCATTGTAACGTATATTGTCGTTATCGACTTGCTTGCAGGCAGCGACTAACTGTTCTTTCATTTCTGGTAAAAATGCCTGACTAATAAGCAGAATGGCTTTGTCCTGTTTCTTGCCCCATGAATTAAATATATTATCAATGGAAAAGGTATTGACGTCAATTTGTTGTTTCAAATTTTTCCATGCAGCATCTTGGCTCTTAGCTAATAACCAGGTGTGGCTGGCATTCCATTCGTCGCTATAGCTGCTCATTTGAAAATAGTTGCGCATGAAGTGAAGTAATTCATCAGTGGCACTGATGCTCTGCGTTGCATGCAGAATATTATAAGAGTGAATGCGAGCGGTATCGCGTTCGTTCAGTAATTTTTCTTTGCTCGCTTCAATTATTTTTTCTTTGTAATGTTCTAATAATAAATTGCGCACACGAGTCGTCCATTCTCCTTCTAAGCGTGCCCAGTAATAGGCATCAATGCATGTTTGACCAATTAACTCATTGATCGGTTCTTTGGCTTCGAGTAATTCGACGGCTGCCGTCGCAGCACCACCTGAATAGCGATCCCATTTGCCATGGCCATAGTGATCTAAATAGGCGTAGTTGATTCGCAGTTCTTTTGGAAATTCTTTGCGCAGGTCTCTATAAATTTTTTCAGCGGCAAATGCATCTTTGGTATACAGTGTTGCCGCTTTGGCTAAGAGCACATCAATGCGCCAGCGATCAATATTGAGCCAGTGATAGCGTTTCTGATGCTCTTTCAGACGGTCAAGGCCTTGATCGTATTGTTCTTTTTCAATGAATATGCCCATTTCTTTATCAATAATTTGCTTAAAGGCTTCATGGGCACGTTTATCAGCAGGGTGCTGTGTAATTAATGATCCGGCAATGCTAAAGGCGATGTCAATTTGATTGTCATTTAAATTTTTAGTTATTTCGTCTGATGCTTTGCTAACCGGGTCTTGTTGAAAGGCAAAAAAGCCAACAACTGCGGCAATGATGACAATGATACCAAGGACGGGAATTAATGAGCCAATGCCTTTCGGTTTAGCTGCTTGTGGTACGACAGTTTCTTTTGTTGCTGATTGACTGTCGTTAGCTTGGGCTATCTGATCGGTCTTCGTTACGTCAGCGCTTATTAATGTTTCAGCAGTGGTCGATGCATTACGTACTTGTGAGCCTAGGGTTTTTGCAACATTGGCCGAAACATTGGTAGCAGCGTTGGCATCAACAGCGGTAGGCAACGTGCTCGGTTCTTTATTTTGATCAGCAATCGCAACTAATGTAGTTAAATCATCATCGAAGCTAATGCCTTGCATAGCCATGTTATCTAAAGCTTTGCAAATATCTTGCGCTGAACTGATGCGATCTTTTGGAGATTTTTGTAGGCAATCTGTAATCAACTGTGCAAATAATTCAGGTGTGTCTGGAATATAATTTAATATATTAGGAATTTCTTGTTCACAGTGTGCGCGTAATAAGGCGATGGTTGTTGGCGCTGTGTACAAGGGGCAACCAGTTAATAAATGAAAGCAGGTTGCACCTAAACTATAAATATCACCAGCCGCACTAATTTCTTCGCCGTTACATGCTTCGGGTGATAAATAATTCGGCGTACCGATAACAGAACCATCAGCTGTTAGTGCAGAAGAATCTGAAGTGTAAG
The DNA here is from genome assembly GCA_028280785.1 of Planctomycetota bacterium. GTDB lineage: Bacteria > Planctomycetota > UBA11346 > UBA11346 > UBA11346 > JANQLF01. The sequence goes on along the minus strand of JANQLF010000023.1, from coordinate 593 downwards.
CCAAGCCAAAGTCGGCAATTTTAATTTCACCCTTTGGACTGAGCAGCATGTTGTCGGGTTTAATATCACGGTGAACGATATCTTGTTCGTGAGCGATATGTAAACCTTGGGCTGCTTGGCGCATAATTTGAGCGACTGTTTTCCACGGCAGGCCAATGTTGGCTGTCATGCATTGACGTAAACTGCGACCACCTTCGACCCATTCCATAACTAGGAGCAGGTGATGATCGCCGTCGCTATCGTCATAAGGACCGAACTCATAGACTTGGACAATATGTGGACTGTTGAGGGTGGCGACTAAGCGCGCCTCACGTTCAAACCGGGCAACGATATTTTCTTGATCAGCTAAGTGACCGGCGATGCGTTTGACGGCAACGGGGCGGTGCAAGTTGACCTGCTCCGCACGGTATACCTCACCCATGGCTCCACGGCCTACGAGCTCGTGAATGACTAAACCACCTATACGTGAACCGGCCGATAACATGGTCGCTAAGGGTATGGATATGACCCACAAGTAAATCCAGGAGCAGCAAACGACGGAGCTGACTGGTGCCTCGAGTTTCTCTCGGTATACCGATATCTATCTGGCAAAG
>JANQLF010000307.1 GCA_028280785.1 Planctomycetota bacterium | reverse complement strand
CGCAGTCGATCGGCATAAAGCCGCTCGGATTAATGTCGCCAATGTGGCTGATGAAAACAATACCTTTGCCATCATTAATTTTACCAGCGGCACGTAGTGAACTCAGGCGATCTGGTTTTTGTTCTTCGGGCAACTTTTGTTCGAGTTGATAACGCACACGGTAATAAGGTTGACCAGCAGTTGTTTTAATATCGAAGTTCGTTTCCGGTGCAAAGGATATCTGTGCTAACTTGCGATACACTTTTTCATGTTCACCAGCACTCATGATGGAATCAGCTTGGGCACGGCCAGTGGGAACGGTAATAAATACTGACCATAAGGTGATATCAAACCACGATCCTAATTTAGCCAGATCGTCTATTTGATCTTGATTGGCTTTGTTAATTGACGTATTTATTTGGGTTTCGAGCCCAATTGATTTGCAATGCTCGAGTATTTTGCAGCTACGTTCAAAAGTGCCTTCGAAGCCACGGAAAGCGTCGTGCGTTTCTGCATCTTTTCCGTCAATGCTGATAGCAATACGTTGGATGCCTGCTGTTTGTAATTTATCAACAACTTCAGTTGTTAATAACGGTGTCGCAGAAGGAGTTATGGTCATGCGCAAACCAAGCTCAGTGCCGTATTCGATTAATTCATAGACATCAGTGCGTTTAAGAGGATCACCACCAGTTAAAACCATTAATACGGGTCCGAATTCATCACGAATTTGTTTAAGCAGATTTTTGCCTTCTTCAGTGCTTAATTGTTGCGGATCGGCCTCGTGAAAAGCGTCGGCACGACAGTGTTTGCATACCAGATCGCAGCTACGAGTAATTTCCCAAATAACGATAAATGGACTTTTATTTAAATTAAATTGCGGACGTTTCATAACATGCTCGCTTGTGGAAATTCATGGGCACGTTTAAGTGCAAGTGATTCTTGTTGTTTGGAATCATGGAAGGGCCAATACCAAGCGATCGCCATAACGGTGAGTGAGCTCAATGGCATGGCAATTGCACAAATAAATGGGCCCCATAAGCCGGCCATCGCGCAGGCGATACCGACGAGGTTATAGATAATCGAGATGCCAAGGCAGGTGCGTAAGCAGCTGTTGTGTTTGTCGCTGAGCTGCCATAGACGCGGAATATTTGCTTCAATATCATTACTGATGTAGACATCGCTGTTGTGCATGGCGGCTTCTAAGCCACCGCGTACACCGACACCGATAGCAGCTGTACGTAGGGCGAGCGCATCGTTGACGCCGTCACCAATCATGATTTGTGGTCCAGGTAACGAATTAATATAGTTTTGCTTATCCTCTGGACTTTGGTCGCCGACACTGCGGGCGATGTCCAATTGCGCGGCGATGTGATTGACGCTGTGTTGATGATCCCCAGAGCAAATACTGATGGTATCTTTATGTGCTTGAATAAATGGATGCAGTGATTCGCGTATCTGATCGCTAAAGCTAAATAGGGCAACAACGTTATTATTTAATAGTAGCTCACTGGTATTAAATCCATCGTCATGCGTTGCTTGTGCTTTGCGTAGAATTAATTCACCAATTGAACTCTCGTAAAAGATGCCATTCGGAATAAGTTTTATAGCATTTACGCTAGAGGTGGATGCATCGGCATGTTCTGCAAAATGACCGATTAAACAGCGAGCGATAGGATGCTGTGATTGACGGCAGGCATCAAGCAGATGTGGAACGATGTCATCTTTATTTTCGCATTGCCACTGTATATGTTTGCATTGTAAAATGCCGTGCGTCAGCGTTCCGGTTTTATCAAAGACAATATTTTTAGCCTTGGGCAGATCTTGCAGTACCGCAGCGTTGCGAATTAAAATACCATAGCATGCAGCTGCGCGCATAAAAACTGCATGGGCCAAGGGCGCGGCAATACCTAATGCACAAGGGCAGGCGACAATAAAGACTGCGATGGCCTGATCCCAAGCGCGTGTCGGATCAAGCGATGACCAGATAAGCCACGTGATTAATCCTAGTAGTGATATTACTGGCGTAAACCATTGCATTAAATAATAACTGAGATCTTTACATTCTTTTTCATGTACTGATTTATTTAATAAGCGGGCTAAGTGTGATTGCTGATATTCACTCGTTGCTTGGATAATCACTTCTTGATCTAGGATTTGAGCACCAGCACTGATCTTGGCATCTTGATGTATTTCAATGGGTAGGGATTCACCATTTAATAAAGCGTTGTCGACCATGGCAAAGTTGCTGATCAGGCGTGCGTCCACTGGCACACGTTCACCAGCGCGGACGCGTAATTGATCGCCAATGGCAATGTCATCAATGCAGATGTCGACATCGCCATCAGGATTTATTTTTTGCACGAATAATGGCAATAATTGTTTAAGTGTGTCTTGCTCTTGGCCGATATGCTGCTGTGCCAAATATAACAATGTACGTCCACCGAGAAGAAAGCAGACAAACATACAAATAGCATCAAAATACAAATCGCTGCGTCCAAGGATTAAGTGATAGGTGCTCGCCCCAATGCCAAGAAAAATAATTAAAGAGATGCTTACATCGATATTGATGTGTTTTAATTTTAGTGATTGCCAAGCTGATTTATACCAGGGCCAAGCACTATACGTTACTGCTGGAATACTGATTAATGCTGCAAGCAAGGCGAAGAAATCACGGCTACCTGCATCAAGATCTAAAGTGAATTCACCAGCCAGAATATTCCACGATAGATGCATGCAGCCAAGCATGCAGGCACAGGCTACTGCTAGACGTAAAAATAAACTGCGTTGGTCTTTGATTTGTGCTGCTTGGTGCAATGGGCTGTGCCATGGATAGACGTGGTAGCCAATGCGCGCGAGTATGGCTGCGATTTTAGCAGGACTGGTTTTTTGTGGGTCAAAATAAGTGGTGAGTTGTTGCTTGCCTATGTGGATACGACTATTGCTGATACCGGGATCGAATAAATGCAGGCGTTCGAGTAACCAGACACAGGCCGCACAGTGTGCACCTTTGACAAACCAAGTAACCGCGTGTTGCTCATCGCCAAGCTCTTGGACGTAATGCGCTTTAAAGGCATCACTGTCATATGCATAGGTAAATTCATCAGTCTCAACATTTAATTGTTGTTGATTAATTGAATGCGCTTGTTGATCACGTAATTGATAAAATGCAGCAGCGTCATGTTCCTGCATTATTTCAAAGGCTAGTTCGCAACCATGACAACAGAATTGTTTGTCGGCATCTTTTTGAATGCGACTTGCAGGTACGATATCTTGGCAGTGGTAGCAGGTGACAGACATTACCAAAATACCACGTGGGTTGGGCCGATTTCAAAACCGACATGGCCGATAAAATTTAAAGAAGCCAATCCAATTAATAACATCCACACTGCTGAACAGGTCAGCGCAATCGGTGCCATGTATTTTGGACTGCGTTTGCGCCAGGCAGGTAGTAAATGCGGAGCGAGGGCGAAGATTAATAGAACGGGTGTGGTCAATACTACTAGTAAGCCCATGAGTAGAGCTCCATGTAGAATCGAAGCGGAACTAGCAGACAGACTTAAGACCCAGAATGGGAGCATGCACGGCAGCAGTGACATGCTGAGACCGAGTAGAAACGATCCGCGCAGGGGGTGTTGCTGACGCTGCTTGCTGCTGCTGCGTTGGAGTCGCTTCACTAAATTTTGGCTGGCTGCCTGCCAAGACTTTGGCATCAGATTGATCGACCACGGCAGCCACCAAGCCAGGGCCTGAAGGAGGATTACCACGGCGATGACGATGGTCAGATACGCTGCCCAATCGCGAACGGCGATCAGCCCATAGCCAAGGCCTGCTGCTAGCGCACCCGCTAGCATATAGATGCAGGCCTTGCCTAATTGGTAAGCCAATAACTCGCGTGTAGCCGATAAAACTGGGCGTTTTTCTGCGTTTTGTCCGAAACGGAAGCTTAACATCAGGGGTCCACACATCCCTGAGCAGTGGCCGATGATCATGATGGAACCGAGGATCAACAATTGCATATAGAGCGGGAGCACACTCGTTGTTTCGAGGTGCTCGGTCACTACTGCGCAGCAGCTAGGGGCGTCGTTGCTCATGCCAATTACCACTCATTTGGTAGCCCTGAAATCGGACTTGATCATTAATGGATATATATATCCTCTATTCTATAATTCAAGTCGATCATGATTATCTTCTTTCTAATTATTGGCTTAGCAGCAACAGTCTTTCTCGGTGCAGTCCTGCTTTTGGTCTACCAAGTGCGTTCCGGACAGCTCGACGATCTCGACACACCACCGATGCGCATGCTCGGGGGTGACGCGTTGTTACCGCCACGATCAGGGGAAGAAATTATCAGAAAAGAGGATCAGCGTGACTGAACAAGATATCAGCCAAGCACCTGTCGATAAGTTAACTGGCAAGCCAATTATCGATACCGTCATCTATGACAATAAAATCGTCGCAAAATTTTTATGGGCTTCCATTATATGGGGCCTGGTTGGATTTGCCGTCGGGATTTTGCTAGCGCTGCAACTCGCTGGTATGGGAACGAGTTGGGGTGTCAGCGCCTTCGGTTGGTTGAATACCGAATATTTTTCATTCGGCCGTTTGCGTCCTTTACATACGAATGCAGTTATTTTTGCATTCACCGGTAACATTATTTTTGCCGGTGTTTACTATTCACTACAACGCCTGCTTAAAGCGCGCATGTTTTGTGATAAAATGTCGTTTATTAATTTCTGGGGTTGGCAATTAATTATAGTCGCTGCAGCTATTACGTTACCGCTGGGTATTACCAGTGGTAAAGAATATGCCGAATTAGAGTGGCCTATTGATATCGCAATCGCTGTGGTCTGGGTGATTTTCGGTCTGAATATGATCATGACCATTATTAAACGCCGCGAACGTCATCTCTATGTTGCTATTTGGTTTTACATAGCGACGTGGGCTGGTATTGCGATGTTGCATATTGTCAACTCAATCGCGATTCCAGTTGATGGTTTAAAATCCTACTCTGCCTATGCTGGCGTACAGGATGCGTTGGTACAATGGTGGTATGGTCATAACGCGGTGGCCTTTTTCTTAACCACACCAATTTTAGGTTTAATGTATTATTATTTACCGAAGGCTGCTGAGCGTCCGGTTTATTCCTATCGTTTAAGTATTATTCACTTTTGGTCTTTGGTCTTTATTTATATTTGGGCTGGTCCGCATCACTTATTGCATACCTCTTTACCAGGTTGGGCGCAAAGCCTCGGTGTAACATTTAGTATTATGTTAATTATGCCAAGTTGGGGTGGTATGCTCAACGGCTTATTAACGTTGCGTGGTGCATGGGATAAAGTGCGCGCTGATCCAGTGCTGAAATTCTTTGTCGCGGCAGTTACTTTTTATGGCATGTCGACCTTCGAGGGTCCAATGATGTCTTTGCGTGAAGTGAATGCATTAAGTCACAATACTGACTGGACTATCGGTCACGTGCACAGTGGTGCTCTTGGTTGGGTGGGCTGCATGGCCTTTGGTGTAATTTACTGGCTGATTCCACAGGTTTATAAAGTCAAACTCTTTTCAAAAGATTTAGCCAATTATCATTTCTGGCTCGCCACCTTTGGTATTATTTTATATATCATCGGTATGTGGATATCAGGTTTAACGCAAGGCGCGATGTGGTTCGCCTTTACTGAAGATGCGCGTCTGATGTATCCTGACTGGATTGAAATTTTGAATAACACCATGCTCTTCCAATGGGTACGAGCGTTTGGCGGTATACTTTACATAACCGGTATGGTTCTGTTAATTGTCAATGTCTGCAAAACCGTGAAGGCATCGAAGGGCGTTGAGGATGATGAAATTCAAGCCTTACCATTATGGACCGAACCAGAGCCTGATGTTTATGTAGAATTAGCCAAAACTAAAAATGAAGCACGTCCATGGATTGCACGAATGAATGTTATCCATGCGGCGATCGAACGTTGGCCAATAACATTTATTATTTTAACCGGTTTAGCCTTATCGGTTGGTAGTATTTGCGAAATTGTACCGAATATGGTGCAGGGGGCTTTAACACCAAAAATTGAATCGGTCAAACCGTATACTCCACTCGAATTGGCTGGACGCGATATTTATATTCGTGAAGGCTGTGTTTCCTGCCACACACAAATGGTGCGCACGCTGCGTGCGGATACCGCACGTTATGGCGAATACACCAGACCAGGTGAAGGCATTTATGAACGACCATTCTTGTGGGGTTCAAAACGCACTGGTCCTGACTTGATGCGTGAGGGTATTATTAAATCAGGTGATGCAGGTGCGGTGTGGCATTGGCAGCATATGTACGACCCACAAATCACCTCTGAAAATTCAATCATGCCAGCATATGCCTATCTCTATGAGGATGATACTGATTATGCATCATTGACCAAAAAATTATCGGCGCTGCATTTACTGGGTACGCCGTATGAAAAAGAGACTATTGCTAATGCAGAACAATTAGCGCGGGATCAAGCAAAACAATTAGCGTTAATGTTGCAGGAAAAAGTTACAAAAGTTGGCTTAGAACCGGCTTTACCTGATAAAGTGGAAGACAAGGAAATTATTGCATTGATCGCGTATCTACAACGCCTTGGTACGGACTTGGAGAAATAAAATGCACCAACTACTTGAACACGGCGCACAGTGGGGCCCAATCGCTGGATTAGTTATTTGTTTTTCTATTTTTCTATTTGTGCTCTTGTATCAGATTTTTGATAGGCGTCCGCATTTTCAAGAGCACATGAGTCAATTACCTCTAGACAGTGATAACGAACAGGGGGAATAAAATGGTTGATGAAAATAATTTACGCGATCATGCCTTTGATGGCATTCAAGAGTATGATAATAATTTACCGGCCTGGTGGGTGTGGTCTTTTGTGGGCTGTATTATTTGGGCAGTGTTTTATGGTTTCCATTATCATTGGATTGGCACAGGCAAAATTGGATTAGATGCTCTTGCTGAAGAGAATCGTATTGCCCGTGAAATACAAATAGCCATGAGTGGTGGTGAATTAAGCGAAGAGATGTTGCAAGAATTATCTCATGATGCTGGGCGCATCGAAGCGGGTAAAGCTATTTATGTTAAAGCTAACTGTGCTATGTGTCATGGCGCTGACGCTTATGGAAATGTTGGTCCGAATTTGCGCGATAATCATTGGTTGCACGGTAGTGATATGACCATGATTGTAGTATCCATTCGTGATGGGCGTAATAATAATCAAATGCCAGCACAGGGTCACTTACTTGCACCTAATGATATTTATAATTTAGCTGCATATTTAGCTGATCTTAATCGTAATACGCCAAAAGTTGATAACAAAACGAGTAGTGGGAAGGTGCCAGAGGGTGACATAACACCCATCACCTATTAGTCATGACCAATGAAGCCCCTGAAGATTTTCGCAGTGTTTTATATAGCGTCGACCGGAAGGGGCACCGGCGCTGGCTGTATGTTGATATAGTCAAGGGTGCATGGCGCCGTCGCCGTCAAGTTTTAGCATTCTTTCTCATTGCTTTTTATTTAGCTGTGCCATTTCTAACCATTAATGGTAATCCGTTCATTCGCATCGATATTCCATCGCGAACCTATATCTTATTTGGCCAAGTATTCTGGCCACAAGATTTTGCTTATGCGCTGTTATTCGTGTTGTTATTTTTATTAGGTACCTTGTTAATGGTGTCATTGCTTGGACGTGTATTCTGTGGCTGGTTTTGTCCGCATAATGTTTTTATGGAAATGGTCTTTCGACCTATCGAGCGTTTTTTTGAGGGTCCTGCACACCGTCACCGTCGTAATGATGAAAAAAAGACCGGTGACAATCGGTTTATGCGCAAGTTCCTAAAAAATATCACCTATCTAATTATTGCTGGTGCCTTAGCTAACGCCGCAACAGCATTATTTGTAGGAACTGAATCTTTTATAGGTGGCGTGATCCTTGATCCGTTTGAGCATCCCTATGCAGCTATATTTTTTGTGGTTTTTTACTTTATTAATGTGTTTAATTTTGTGTGGTTTCGTGAACAAACATGTACCTTGGTTTGCCCTTATGGTCGTTTGCAAACAGCGATGCTCGATCGGGATACCTTGGTGGTATCTTACAATAAAGAGCGCGGTGAACCACGGGGTAAACCAGGTTCCACTGAAGGTGATTGTATTGATTGTGAACGGTGTATTCAGGTCTGTCCGACTGGGATCGATATTCGCAATGGTAATCAATTAGAGTGCCTGCATTGCGCTGCATGTATTGATGCATGTAACGATGTGATGTCGCGTATCGAACGAGCACCGAATTTAATTGCTTATGCGAGTGAAGCGGCATTGGCAGGTGAGAAACAGCGTTTTATCCGCCCACGAACTATCATGTATTCCTGTTTAGTAAGTATTTTATGCGTGGTAACCGTTGCTCTGGTATTGCAGCGCGACCTTGTGCAAATTATTAAATTACGTCAACGCGCACCATCACAATTAGTTCAGGTTGATGATGTCAAATGGGTTCAGAGCAGTGTGCCTTTGTCAATGGTAAATAAATCCACTGAGCAAAAATCTCTGCGCATTACACTACCTGACGGTGTGAGTGGTGAGGTAATCACGCAGTATAATCCTTTGTCGATAGAGCCGAGTCAGCGTGTAGAGCCTATTATTTATGTGCGCTTACCGCTCTCTTCGTTTTCGACATTTACCTTAGAAACTGATTTAAATATTTATTACGATGATGCATTACAAAAAACGATTCCATTGCGATTACGACGACCTGCGGTGGACGGAGGTTAATGATGAAGAAATATATTATCGGGGCCATTTTGATTACCTTGCCATTAACGGCTTATACGTGCATGATCATTGTGGCGTATAGCCATAATGCAGGACCAATTGAAACACAGGCCTACGAACGCAGCAAACAATTCGATCAAGAGAAGTTTGAGCGTAAAAAATTTGTTGAACTCGGTTTGGCATTAGAGTGTAAAACGAGTAATAATACCTGTCGATTCAGCATACAGGGGGCTCAGCACGCTATCGTTGGTGGCGATTTAGTATTTAAACGTCCGAGTAATGCCGCAGATGATTTTTCACTTAAATGGAATTCAAGCGAGTCCATTCAACTTGCCCAGTTCCCTTTAAAAGGACGCTGGTACGTAGAATTCAAAGGTCTTCACGGTGAGGATCCGGTACGCACTCAAACTGAAATTTATGTTCCTTGATTAGACATGACGCAGTTTATTAAACGTTCTGATGTAGCTCATGATCACGAGCCTATCGATTTGGTCTTTGGTCCAGTCAATAGTCGTCGTTTTGGGCGGAGTTTTGGCATTAGCATGTCGTATCCCGGCGTGCGTTCTTGTCAGTGGTCTTGTCCGTATTGCCAGCTCGGACACTGGCCGCAGTCCAAAGCTGGTGAATGGGCAAGCTTAGATGCATTAGACGAGGCTTTGGCGCGTTCTCATCCTGGTGATGCCGAAGTGATCTGTTGTTCAGGTTCTGGAGAAAATTTGGATCACCCAGATATCGTGCCAGCCTTGCGTAAAATGGATGCTTTTGCCAAGCGATTTAAACGTCCCTTAGTTATTTTGACCAATGGTGATGCACTAAAAGATGCCGAATTGCGAGATTGCATAGATGACTTGGGTATTCGCATTTACGTTAAGTGGGACTGTGGTGTTCGAGATGGTGCTTGGCGATCGATGACCGGTGAGGAACGAAAATTACGTCTAGCCATGTTTGCGGGTATAAAGCAATTGCGTCTACAATCGATGTTTATTTATCGCGAGGAAAACGATCGTCAGTTCAGTGAGCTCGCACAGCGTTGGTTGGATCAGGTAAGTCAAATGAATGTCCTTGAAATTCAGATGTACACGATTGATCGACCCTGTGGAGGGAAGCATATCTGTTATCCTGTGCCAGAAGCAGAATTGTATTATTGGCGAGATTTAGCTGATCGCCGTTTGAATATCCCAGTGCGTGTTTACGCGAGTATGGATTGATGCGTGGCTATACGAAAAGCACATAGTTCCTGTTACGAATCACGCTTTTGTTGTGCTGCATGTCTCATAGGGTGTCGCCCATGCGCAGCATAGTCTACGTTATTCTCGGTATTTTCAGCGTCCTCTTAATGGCCGACGTACATTATGTCAAAGAACAACGTCGCCCGCCGGAAGTCGTTTTAAACTATGACCTCAATAAGCTTGACGAGGTCGTAGCTGAGTTACGCAAAATGCTGAGCCGAGCAAAGTATGATGAATCGTTATTGTTAATTCATGACGCTATCAAGGTGCATGGAGATGACCCGCGCCTAATTTTAATTCGAGCAGATACGATGATTGGTATTGGTAAGCTGGAAAGCGCCCTGATCGATCTTGATGCCGTTGTGAAAGCCGAACCGGAGAATCTCAATGCACGAGCGCAGCGAGCACGTTGCTTACGTGACTTGCATAAAATAGACGAGGCTCTCGTAGATGTTGAAATTTTATTAAAAGCAGATCCTGGCAGCGAATCGGGTCACTTTTTAATGGGGACGATTCAGTATGCGCGAGGCCAATATCAAGAAGCAATAACTTCGTTTACCAGTGGATTACAAACAAATCCGGATTCATTATCAACATTATACAATCGTGCTCAGTGTTATGCCGAATTAAAACAATTTGATAAAGCTCGAGCAGATATGATCGCTTTTATGGAAAAAAGCGACAGTGAAAAACTCAAAGAAACCGCAGTGGAGATTTTAAGAGAATGGAAAGACAAGTAATTTTTATTGCTGTGCTCTGTTTATGCTTAGCAGCATGTGGAGATAGCGACATTAATGAATATCAGATGGTTAAAGATACTGAGGCGAAACAGCAGGCTCAGAAGCCTGATGCTGAAACTACAACTGAGCCAGCTCCAGCACCAACTCAACAAACGTCACCGACTGTTGCAACGAGTGATTTAAATGCGCCTGGTGACGTCGCCTGGACAGCGCCAGAAGCATGGAAGCAAGAGCAGGCAGGCGGGATGCGTCTGGCTAGTTATAAAATTCCACATGATGGTGGTGATGGTGATTTATCAGTCATAAGTTTAGGCGGTGATGGCGGCGGTATGTTAGCGAACATTAATCGCTGGCGTAATCAAGTTGGCCTTGATCCCATAGGTCCTGATGCCATTGCTGCGCACGTAAAAGAAGTGAAGTCAGCAGTTGGTACCTTTACGGCGATGACCTTAGTCAATGACAGTAGTCCGAATAAAGCGATTTGTGGCGCAGTCTTAACTGGCAAAGGTTTTACGCTGTTTGTTAAGCTTACCGCAAGCAAAGCCTGTGTCGAAGCAAATGCTGAAGCTGTTTATCAATTTTGTGCCAATGCAAATAAGGCTAAATAGTAAAGTTTTATGACTGACGACGCTCCTGTACAAAATGAGCAAGTAAAGAAAGTGATATTTTGGATATCAACTCCAAAAATATTTTTTTATTCTTTATTTTATTTAGTGGCCATTTTGGTTGCTGGAACCTTGACACAGTCTGAGTTGGGGATTTATGAGGCACAGGAACGTTATTTTTCGGCTTGGGTAACCTGGTGTTTTGATGCAGTCCCGGTCCCAGGTGGACGAACCATATTAGTGCTGATTTCATTTAATTTATTTTGTAAACTAGTATTCAAATCTGTTTGGCGATTAAAAAGCATGGGTGTAAACATCGCCCATATTGGAACGATGTTATTGATGGTTGGTGCTTTGTTGACTGCTTATTTCAGTATTGAAGGCAGTATGTATATCCCTGAAGGAGGCAGTTCTCGTTATTACATAGACAATGAGAAGATGTCGTTTTCGATAATTGATACGAGTCCTGTTGAGTATAATAATGTCATGGCTTTTTCTGGCCGACATCTACATATTGGTTCGGAACTCAAACATAAAAATTTTCCAGGTAGCATTAAGATTTTAGATTACCATCGCAATGCTGCCTTAGAGTTAACCGATGAAAAAACCACAGGTGAGTGGCGTGGTTGGGCTAAGCGACATTCAATTATTCCAAAACTCCTGGAAAAAGAATCTGGTAAAAACCGAGCGGCATTAGTGGTAAAAGTTTCTGGGTGCGACGAATCTTCAAACGGTTGGCATATGGTTGCTCAAGTAGAAGGGCCAACGGTTGAAGTGCGTGCTGCTGGGAAAGTTTATCAATTGATTATAGGTCCACGTGTTTATCAGCTGCCTCACAATATACGTTTTGAATTAGTAGATTTTATTGCTGAATATCATCCAGGCACGAGGCGTCCGCGTCACTTTTCTTCGGATATTCGTATTCATCAAAACGGAACCCTACGTGAAGCACGCATACAAATGAATGAACCATTGCGCATGCACGGCTATACCTTTTACCAATCGTCCTTTGAACAAAAAATGGATGGACAGGAAGCAACTATTTTATCGGTTGTGAAAAATTATGGCCAGTGGTTTCCGTATATATCAAGTATAATTATCTGTATAGGGATCGCCTTACACTTATTGCTCCATTATCCAGCGTACTTAACTCGAATTGTGAGGATGTGGGCGGCATGATGTTCATACGCATATTTTTGTGTTTGATGATGTGTTTGACATTGGTCAGCGAAGAGGCTGAACAGAAATTTGATACCTCTGCTTTTGCATCGGTAGTGGTCCAGCATCAAGGTCGTTTGAAGCCTATAGATACATTTGCGCGTAGTTCCTTGTTGGGATTTCATGGTAAACAGCGCTTTGCTAAGCAGCAGGCCAGTGAATGGCTAATGGATGTGCTCACTAACCGCAATTTAGCTTACGAATTAAAGGTATTTACCATTCGTAGTCCTGCGGTTGTACAGTCAATTGGCGTTAAGGCAGAAAAAGAGAATCGTTATAGTTTAGCCCAACTCAAAGACGCATTTATGACGCATGAGCCTTTAATCCGCGCCCTAGCCGAGCGTGAAGATAGTGAGCTTGACGAAACAGAAACTCAACTTGTTCAGAAGTACAATCAAGTGACCTTTTACGTGATGCTTATTCAATCTACATCGTGTTTTTGGCCCGATATTGTCATAAACGATGCGGCATTGGCTAAACAGTTTGGTGTGCAGCCTGGTGCGAAATTAAGCTATTTCTTTTTTGCTGATAATCGCGCAACACTCAGACAGGTTTTATTGGATTCATCGAAGAAAAAAGAAGCCGATCAGAATTACGATGACAGTGCATTGCGTGATTTATGGCAGGTGCTTGATAAGCGTCCAGTCCAAGAATCAGGTATGAATTTTGCTGTTTTACCTCCCGCGAAAGGTGGAGAACAGTGGCGTTCGCCTTGGGATATTTTGAACGCAAGTTCAATGAACGATGCTGACCAGGTATTAATGCGTACATTAAACGATGCATTTGCGGCACTACATGATGGTGACCAAGATGCATTTAATACACATGTGCAAACCTATAAGGATGCAGTGCAGTATCGCGATCGAATTGATCTTGAAGTTTCGTACAATTCGGCTGACTTGTTTTATAGAGCTATGTATTTTTATATTGGAGCATTTCTGTGCATATTGGTATTAGGAATGACCAAGCAGCCAACTTGGCGTAAATTGGCACTAGTGCTTATGTATACAGGTGCTGCATTGCATTTGACTGGTGTTGGCATGCGTATGTACATCATGACTCGCCCGCCCGTTACAACATTATACGAATCAGTATTATTCGCCTCATTAATTTCGGTGGCTACAGGATTATTGGTTGAGCATTATAGAAAAGATGCCACAGGATTATTAGCGGCCTCATTTATTGCTGTTGTTCTTAGCTTTATCGGTTTCTCTTATGCCGCTGAAGGTGATACGATGGGTATGCTAGAGGCTGTATTAGATTCAGATTTTTGGTTAGCGACGCACGTGCTTACGATCATTATTGGTTATGGTGTGTCGATGATCGCAGGTCTATATGGGCACATGATGTTGGTTCAACTAATTCAATTTCCAGAAGATAAAGAAAAAAATAAAGAAATGCTAACAACGGCACGCGGCATAGCATTGGTTGCACTATTTTTTACGACACTTGGTACTATTTTGGGTGGTATTTGGGCTGACCAATCATGGGGTCGCTTTTGGGGTTGGGACCCCAAGGAAAACGGTGCCTTACTCATTGTATTGTGGTTATTAATAGCGATTCATGGACATATTTCTGGTGAAATAAAACAAATTGGTTTTGCAATGTTCTTATCTTTAACCACCGTTTGCGTAGCTTTGGCATGGTTTGGTGTCAATTTACTCAGTGTAGGTTTACATAGTTACGGATTTAGTGATAAGACTGCCGTTGCATTGTTTTTATTCTGTGGACTTGAATTAGTCATTGTCACAGTTGCTGCAGCGTGGGCCAAGTTGAAACAACGGGAACTACAATCTGCTGCGGTCTAGCGTTGTTCGCTAAACACAAATGAGCGTGGATTCACATTTTCTGGTATATGCTTCGCTAAAAAAGAGCCGAGTTCAAGATCATCACCACTGATATGTTCGGTTAGTGATTCCAAGACGCGCTGCTGGGCGGATGCTTCAAAATTAAAAGAATCGTCATGTGGTTTTAAGAGATCGCGAATTTTCGCTACAAAGGCATGGTGCTCTATCAAGTGCGTTTTTAAATTCGGATATTCGAAAACTTTCATCAATTTTTCTTCGAAACTGTTATGATAGGTCAGATAACCTAAGAAGTCGCTGATGAGTTCTTCGACCTTGTGTTGTTCTGCCCCTTGATCAATGAGCGTGAAGAGGTTGTTGCACATGGCAAATAAGGTTTTGTGTTGGAGGTCAATTTCGTGAATACCAATGTTGTAAATTGGGTGCCAGGTGAGTTCTGACATATTATGAATTATACAGACTCCGTCGCAGCAACAAGTTAAAATGCCGCATATAAAGGATAAATATATCTTGATATATAATTAATCATGCTTACGATTGCCAGATCCAAGACTATTGCTGATTCGTGATGCTGAGGAGGGGTATCCACCGTGTTGATACGAGCCTCATGCCCTCATCTTGCATAAAATGAATGCAGAATAGTATATCTTGATATCCGAATAGCCGAGTAACCTATGATTTCGCAGACCACCGAATACGCCCTCCGTGCCATAGTCACCCTGGCAGATAAGCATCCGCAGCCAATGACCACTGAACAGCTCTCTGAGCATACCCAGGTGCCGACTGGTTACCTCGCTAAGGTCATGCAACAACTGACCAAAGGTGGTTTAGTCAGTTCGCAACGCGGTTTGCATGGTGGATTCAAGCTCGTGAGCAAGCCAAAGGACATCACGATGCTTGATGTCGTCCGCATTCTTGAGCCACTGCCACGCATTAATTCCTGTCCACTCGAAATCGGCGACCACGGAACGGACTTATGTCCACTGCACCGCCGCCTCGATAATCTGATCGCAATGGTCGAGAAACAGTTAACTTCAACGACAATTGCTCGCCTCTTGGCAGAAAAGAATGCCAATAAACCACTCTGTTCAGGTAGGATCAAAGATTAAAATCGTACGGTTTTAAATTTTGAACCACAGATGGACACGGATAAACACAGATATTTAGAATCTGTTAGCAGGTTTCGTTATGTTTAGGCTCATTAATTTTTGGTGGTCCTTAGACTCATCTGTGTGAATCTGTGTCCATCTGTGGTTCTTGAAAAAATTAGGACTCTTGAAGTTTATTGCACAGAGGTCTGGAGTGTTCCGGATCGCTTAACAATGCAGCGACTGTAGATCCACGTAACTGACGTTCTACAAATACTGAAATATTTTCTAGGCGTCGGTGTAATGGACATAAATCATCAGAGTGATCGTCGATATCGACAGGGCAACTGGGCCAACGTTGCCAGTTCGTGATGCGATTAAGTGCATCGTAAAGCGTTAATTCATTCGGGTCATCGCAGAGAGTAAAAACACCATCGCTTTGCTTAATGAGTTTTGCATCGGTTAACAACGAGCATATGCCCTCTAATTTACTTGCTGGGATTTTTGTCTTGGTTTCAATGTCTGTGCTGTTCAAACCACCGTCTGCAACACTGACTATAACACGTAGGCTTAATTCATCGCATTCAGCAAACATTGTATTTCCTAATTAAATAGCTCGGGTGTCGGTTCAGGGTCACTTGCATCTAGGGTCTGAAGTTTAATTGCTTCAACCGGGCATGCTTCTTTAGCTAATTGTAAATCACTCCAACAAATACTCATGATTTTTGGATTGATAAAGGCCTTTTGTTGCGCATTTAATTCGAGTGCTTCTTTTTTAATGCGCGAGCGTTTTTTAGTAATGTAAAATATTTCAGGACACATGATTTCGCAATCGAAACAACCGATGCATTCAGATGAAATGTGAATCTGCACTTGTGCTTGGCCGTTGTGAATTGCCGATAATTGCTTTTGTCGCCAGCTACGCCATGCGCTGCGCCAGGCGTCGCGCTGTTGCTCGGTCCATTGCTTGAGCGATTCGAACATATGCCATTCGCGCTCACTGAGCTCGGCTTCTATTTGCTGATTAAATGACAGCGATTGCATGGGCATGATTTACACGCACTTGGGAGGGATGACAAGCATGTCTCGAGTGCCTGAGCGTGCATAACTACGATGCATATCATCACTATAATATGGTATGAGTGCAGGACTTAGAGCTATTGGTCTTATAATACACCTGTATCCCGAAAGGAGGACCTATGTTAGATGTAACACTGCACGGAGACCATTTCAAAATTTCCAAACATGTGGATGACTTCACGCAGGAGAAATTTGGTGGCTTGGATAAGTACCAACCGGACGCCAAATCAGTGAAGGTGACCATTCGCCATGAGGCTGATCGCTACAAGGTGCTTGCTGAATTACACCACGATCATCTTGATACCGTTGTGAATGCACACACAACCGAAGACACGGTGTATGAGGCCTTGAAGAAGTGCAGTGAGCTCGTGAGAAAACAATTGCGACGTCAACATAGCAAGCAGGTTAAGAAACATTAAGCATGAAAGGGAGCCTTAGGCTCCCTTTTTTAATATATAGCTAACTCGTATGAGTCTTTGCTTTGGTCTTGGTCTTAGCTACCGACACCGTAAACTAAGACTTAATACTAAGATCAAGACACATACTAGTTTGCTGGGACTATATAAATTACGCCTTTACTAAAATCGAAGTAATACAAAGTGCTCCAACCTTAGGAGCAAAAATGAATCCAGCCCGCCAGCCGATTGAACAAGACAAAGAATGGTTATCCAAAGCTGATTGGTTAAAACGCCATGAAGAGCATTTGGCCATTCGCGATCAGGGTGGGCATCAGGTGGTATTAGTCGGTGATAGTATAACCCAGGGATGG
This sequence comes from Planctomycetota bacterium, assembly GCA_028280785.1. Taxonomy (GTDB): domain Bacteria; phylum Planctomycetota; class UBA11346; order UBA11346; family UBA11346; genus JANQLF01. The sequence continues at coordinate 17,413 of JANQLF010000307.1, read as the reverse complement.
GGAGGTACTGGCATAGGTACCTTTGAACGTGAATTAGAAAAAATGGGTGTTGCTAATTTTGGCATTGGTGGTGATGCAACGCAGCATGTATTATGGCGAATTGAACATGGCGTATTGGATGGTCTATCACCGAAATATGTAACGTTATTAATCGGCACTAATAACTTAGGTAATGAAGACCATAATGGTGCTGATACCGTTGAAGGCATAATTGATATTTTTAATCAGATTAGACAGCGCTTGCCAGACGCAGAGGTTATCTTGCACGCTGTGTTCCCACGTGATCACGAACCCAATACGTATTTCCGCCAACAAATACAATTAATTAATGACACCTTGCGTCCTTTGGCTGACGATCCGCAGGTGCATTGGTTAGACATGCATGATGCCTTTGTTGATGAAGATGGCTATATTCCTGAATCCTTAATGCCGGATTTCCTACACTTAACGCCCACAGGCTATGACCTGTGGGCGCAAGCGTTGGTACCTCTGCTCAAGGTTTAAGGTTTTGCTAAGAGTTCATCGCAATGATGAAGGAGCACTGGAAATAAGAGGTTGTGCTCTTTTTCGTTGTGACGGTGCAACAATAATTTAATATCACAAAGCAAATCTGTTAACTCAGCTTTGGTCAGCATGTCATCTTGATGGACATGGAGGCATTCTGAAGTCTCAATTAATTTATTGCATTTATTTTCAAAATTTTCGTGCTGTGATGCGAATGCTTCAACAGTGTGTTTAACCAGTTCTAGTTCGTCATGTTCCTCAATGGCATCAGTTAATACGCGTCTGCTCAAAGGAAGTAAAAATTGATTTTCTTCAAGTACATGAATTTCGACTTCTGTTTTTAGCTCGTCAAATTCATTAGATAATTCCATCAACGCTTCATCATAGGGTTCTTGTTTGTTGATGAGTTCATCCAGAATCGAGGTAATTTTTGGGAAATCACGTTTACACAATTGCTCATGCTCAGCTTCAATAAGATGGAGAATCGTATCGAGTAATTTATTGTTCATGAGAAACTCCTTTCTGAGCCGCAGCTCACATTAAATATACCAACCTTCGTAGGTGTCTTTGACGAATAATCCTTCTGCTGTAGGATCAAAGCGGCTTAATGTCGCTGCGGTAATTATATGGAAGCGATGTATATCACTGAGCATTCCTTTGACTGCGTCAAAATCGTCACGGCTATTTAAATCTTTGTCATAGCGGATGAGATCTAAGAAGCACAAATCAGCAGCAATGCCAAAGGTTGAGGCGCCAAATTGATTTTCACTACTCATTTCTAGTTCTTTATAAATAGCTAATGTCATTTGGATCACGTGTTCAACATCTTGTTTCAACATCACGAGCGGTAAGAGGCTGTCGTAGTGGTAAGGAACTGTGTTGTCGCTCTCTGTTTTTACTAGTTCGCGCAGTCCGATGAACCTGGTTGCAGCTGCTCCGGGATCCATTTCGAGCAAAGGTAATAAATTTGCAGCGCTTTGTAAATTGTCACCAGATTTAAAACCTGAATCGACAAGATATTGGTACATGCGTTCGGTTTGCGTTATGACGTCTTTAGAAGAACCGTCTAAGTGACTTAAAGCAGCTACGGCAGGAAAGTCATCAGGTCCGGTTAACCACCAATGAAAATGCTTCATCTCTTCATAAATAGCTTTAAAGCGCGTAATATCTTGATGGTGAATGCGGCGTTTATCGGCATTCATACGCATTATTACAACCGATAGCGTTTCATGCATACCACCGGGGCGTAATTCTTGCTGACGAAATAAATTACTAATATGACGATGGCCTTTTATGAAATCACAGGGACTGTCGTGGTTCTGGACCAGTAAGGCTGCAACCGCAAATCGCGCCGCGGTGGACAGGGATTCGTACCACGGAGTATTTTCGTGAAGCAACGAAGCTGTTTTACGAATCAAGCTGGCAATGTCTTCTGGCTTTTCGGGGCGCAGAATAGCAGCTTGAGCGGCAAAGCGGAGCCAATACAGCTCTTCAACACTGTGTTCAGGTAACTCAAGAGATCCCAATATGTTACGAAACCGTTGGATTGGAATCATAGTACGTTCTTCGATGTTGGTCATGGCTATCCCCTTATTACTTGATAAAAGGATATAGATATCTATAATTAAGTCAATGGAAAAGGGGGAAGATTATGAGTGCTCAAGCTACTTTTTTGGTTCCTATTGATGGATCTTCGCATTCTAAACGAACCCTTGAACGAGCGATCGAACTCGCCGATGCACGCGGGGCAAAATTGATCGTTGTGCAGGTGATGGAGCCCGTGGTTTATAACGAGGCCAGCGATTTATTTCGCGAATTAAAGTTGCCTAACCAAGAGGAACTTGCTGATCAAGCTTATAACGAAGTGCAAAGTGTGGTTACTGATTCCGGTATCACCTTTGAGCGAGTCGTTAGTCATGGTGTACCTGCTGATAAAATTGTAAAACTCGCTGAAGAGCACGGTGTCGAAACCATTGTCATTGGTCGTCACGGTGCTGGATTTTTAGAGCGCTTCTTACTCGGCTCGGTTAGTGATCGCGTAATTCATCACGCACCTTGCGATGTCTATTTGGTCCATTGATGTTAGTCTAGGACCATGGATCAGCAGTGGTTGCAGCAATGTCCAAAAATCGAGTTGCATGTGCATCTCGAATCATCGATGCATATCGATTGTTTATTTGCTTTGCATCAACAAGCCGTTGAAGATCCATTAAATAATGCGCAGGCGTTGGCTGATGCCTTGCGCTATCAGGGTGTTCATGATTTCTTAGAGAAATGGACTTGGAAAAGTTCATTTATTCAAACGTATGAGGATTATGAGCATTTAGCGGCATCAGCAGCCCAGGCCCAAGCTGATGATGGAATCATATATTGTGAATTCTTTTTTTCTCCTTTTGCGGCAAAAGCAAATGGATTGGCGATACCACAAGTTGTTGATGCAATATTACAAGGACTGCGCAGCGAAGCTCGCTTGCAGAGTAAATTAATTGCTGACTTAACCCGTGATTACGGTGAACGTGAATGCTTATGGATGCTTGAGGAATTAATGCGTATCAGCGATAGCGATTTGGTTGGCATTGGCCTTGGCGGCAGCGAGCATCAATTTCCAGCGAAATTGTTTAAGCGTTTGTTTGAAGAGGCACGACATGCACGTTTTCATTGTAATGTGCATGCTGGAGAAATGAGTGGCTCGCAAAGTATTTACGATGCGGTGAAATTACTGCAGGCTGAACGCATCGGTCATGCCACGCATTGCGAATACGATTCATTTTTAATTGAGTATATGCTTGAGCACCATGTCTGCATCGAAGCCTGTCCATGGTCAAATATCTGTTCAAAGGTGGTCAAAACATTAGAAGAACATTCATTTCGGATGTTTAAAGAGGCAGGCGTTCCAGTCTGTATTAATACCGATAACCCGTTGCTAACTGGGCATCGTCTGAGTGATGAGTTATGGATGCTGAGTCAAACCTTTGGATATAACGAAGCTGACATATGTGCATTTCAAAGAGATGCGCTTGGTGCAGCGTGGCTGGATCACGATCAACGTGCAGGGATACAGGCCCAACTCGATTCCTTCCAAGAAGTGTCCTAAGTCCTTGCCTTGTAGATAGATAAAGACCTGGGAACTGAGTGGCCCCTTAGTCGTCTAAATCAGTAATCACAGACTAAAGGAGCTATGCATGCGTATTATCGCTTTGTTATTTATAACTATGCTTGCACTTTCTGCAGCCGATGCCGAACTGAAATTGGCAAAGGATGGCACTGCTACGATCACAGCTAAAGACAGCGACTTAATTCTGTATGGCTACGGCAAAGGCCTGGGAATGGGAACAATTGTAGTTAACGGTAAGCCACAGCAAAAACCGAAAGTCGATCCTACGAAATGTTCACCATTTTATAGTTTTGAATATAAAGATGGTAAAGACTGGAAAGAAAATGCCCTTGGTTGGTGCGGAACTGGAGCTGGTCAATTTACCTTACCGAAGGGTAAATCTGCAACATTTAAAGTTGCCATGGATATGAACAAACAACGACCACTTCGATTAACCGTAAGTTATAAAAAAGATGCCAAGGGTAAATCGCTCAAGGTAAAGTCGAACGAAGTTAAGTAAATCTTTCTCTGGGTGGGGAAAGGGAGTAGTAGCACCGCTAGGCATGAATGCTTAGCGGTGTTTTTTGTTTAGGACAAATGTGTTTTCCTAGAACACTGATTGGTGTTTGTGTACTCAAAAATTAGCTACAAAATGCGCAGCACTGATATGAAAAAGGGAAATGCTATGAAGACGATGATGGGACCGTACGCCGACTGGGCTGACAAGCAGCTAGGTAAACGTGGTAGCTTGTCTTATTTACATGCACAATTTAAAAGTGTCAGCGCTTGGCGGAAAAAAGCACGTCAAGTATTTGATGAGTGCTTATCGCCATTTCCTGCCAATCAATCGGTAAAAGTAACGGTTAAAAAGAAATTCACCTACGATAGCTTGGATATGGAATTACTGGAATGGCAATTGCCTTACGGTCCTAAAACCGAAGCGCTATTTATGAAGCCAAGTGGTGCCAAAGGTAAATTGCCTGGCGTCTTGGCATTGCACGACCATGGTGGCATTAAATATTACGGTTACAAAAAAATATCGAAAACTGGTGCCAAACAAAATGCACGCTTGAAAAAACACCAACAGAGTGACTACGATGGTCTCGGTTGGGCAAATGAAATTGCGAAGCGTGGTTATGCGGTTTTAGTTCACGATACGTTTTTATTTGGTAGCCGTAAGGTACCGCTTCATTCAGTGCATAAACGCATTCAAGCCGAAGGCCCGCAGTATAAGAAAGATTCTACGGCAGCGACGAATCATTATAATCAATGGGCTGGTTCGCATGAGAGTGTCATGGCTAAGTCGATTTTTTGCAGCGGTAATACGTGGCCAGCATATTATTTGTACGAAGACCAAGTGGCACTGGGTATTTTAGCCAAGCGAAAAGACGTTGATGCCAATCGCCTTGGCACTGGTGGCTTGTCGGGAGGTGGACTGCGTACGGTTATGCTAGCAGGTACTGATGATCGTATTAAAGCATGTTTTTGCGCAGGCTTTATGAGTACTTGGCGTGATTTCATGCTCAATAAATGCCATACGCATACCTGGATGGCCTATATTCCGCTGTTACCGAAGTATTTAGATTTTCCTGAGATTTTGGCTATGCGTGCGCCATTACCAACCATGGTGCTGAACTGTAACCAGGATGGTTTGTATACCTTACCGGAAATGAAAAAAGCTGATAAACTACTGAAGGCCATTTATAAAAAGGCTGGAGCAAGTGATCGATACCAGGGTCACTTTTTTGACGGCGGACATCAATTAACCGCACCGATGCAAAAAATTGCCTTTGATTGGTTTGACCGTTGGATTTAAGGTGAAAAATATACAAAGGCGTAGGACTATTTTACAATAGACCTTGTGGGACGTTTGCTATGATCTAAGGTTCTTCGTTCAATAACGGCGGAATTTCTTATGAGCAATAAACCAAACGTTCTTATTTTTATGCCTGATGAAGTGCAGGCTGAGATTGTACGCGATGATCACCCTTGTCTGACACCGCGTTTAGATGCCTTTAAAAAAGAAGGGATCAATTTTAGTCAAGCATATACGCCATCGCCACATTGTTGCCCATCACGTGCAACGTTTATGACTGGTTTATATCCATCGCGTCACGGTGTTTTTAATAATGTCTGCACATCAACTGCCCATCAAAAGTTTGTTAATCCTGACGTGCGCTGTTTCTCAGAGGATCTTGAGGCCGTTGGCTATAATTTATATTTTAGTGGTAAATATCATATCTCATCTGAAGAAACACCGAAAGATCGTGGTTGGAAAGAGGTCTCACTTTACGAACAGCCGTATGTTGCTGACCAAGGTGTCTTAGAAAAACAATTTAAAGAAGACGTCGTTAATTATTATGGTGAACATCGTGATCAGGTTCCAGCTCAGCGCTGTGCCGGAGAAATGTTGCGACCCGGCTGGCCATCGTGGACGACCTACGGTCAAGTCCGTGAGCATATTGAAGATATGTTTTGGTATCAAAAAGCAGTCAAACCTGGGATCGATTGTTTAAAGCAATTAAAAAACGAGGCTGAGCCGTGGTGCCTTTATGTCAGCACCGATATGGAAGGTAACTCGGAATGCCTGCGCGAATTTTTAGAAATGTATAAGGTCGATGATGTTGAGCTACCACCAAGCTTTGATGATAAAATGCATGACAAGCCCAACATTTATCAGCGTATGCGCTATCAAAACCTCGCTCAATTAAGCGAAGAAGAAATTAAACAATCGATGATTCATTACTGGGCTAACTGCTCGCTTGAAGACCATTACTTTGGATTGTTGCTCGATGCCTTAGAGGCAACAGGGCAAGCGGATAATACGATTGTTATTTTCGTCGCTGATCATGGCGATTATAATTTCGCCCATGGTATGAATTTCATGGGTATTCCACCATTCCGTGAAGCCTATCATGTCCCTGCCTTAGTGCGTTGGCCAAATGGTATTGCCAATCCTGGGCGAGAGGTTGATGCTTTGGTGAGCTTGGCTGACTTTGCACCAACTCTGAATGACATTTGTGATGCACCTTCGTCTCAGATTATGTCAGGCCAGTCCTTAGCGCCTTTTTTGAATGAATCGACAGCAGACTGGCGCGATGCTTTACTCTGTCAGTGTAATGGTAATGAGAATTATTTTACTCAGCGTATTATTTTCGATGATCATTATAAATACGTTTATAATGCCTTTGATTTCGATGAGCTCTATGACCTGCATGCAGACCCTTATGAGATGACTAATTTAGCGCATCCAAATCGCATGCAGCAAGACGATCCACATCAGGGTGTCGTTGCTGATCGGGATTCCTATACGCCATGGCCAAAATTACATCCGAATTTAGAACCAGTGCGTAAAGAATACATGGCGAAAATGTGGCGACAGATGCAAATTGAGGAAGACATGTTCTTCAATGGCTTCATGCCTTGTGCCATGGCCAACTACGGTCCATTCGTGGGTATAAAATAAATTAGGCTACAGTTGCATCTGCGGTGCGGTTATCACAAACGAGCATTTTTTCAGTGACAAGTGTTTGGACTGCATACATACCGACGGGGAATGATTGACGTAAGTCGATATTGTCACTGTCCGCGAGTTGTTGTTTAATCGTCTGCATAAATGCATTCTTAATTTCAGTTGCGAAATTTATTTTTACAATGCCATGATCGATAGCGGCTTGCCATTGTTCCGGAGCAACGCCAGAACCCCCATGAAGGACTAAAGGTGTATCGACTTGCTGTCGAATGCGTTCTAAGCGTGGTATATCAAGAAGCGGTGCTTGTTTATAGAAACCATGTGCTGTACCAATGGAAACAGCGAGGGTGTCAACGTTTGTTGCTGCGACAAATGCTGCAGCTTCCTCGGCACTGGTTAATCCATCGGTTTCAAGTGCTGCTTGTCCAAGTTTGGGTATATAACCAAGTTCAGCTTCAACGGCTACATTTTTAGCACGAGCTATTTGAATCGTCGCGCGAGTTTTTTGAATATTCTCGTCAAAATTTGCTTCGCTGGCGTCGATCATGACCGAATCATAACCAGCATCAACGCAGGCAGCGAGTAATTCCAAATCATGACAATGGTCTAAATGTAAATAAATGCAGACATCATAAGCGGCTGCTGCACTGCGCGCCATAGAGACGCATAATTGTAAACCAAGATAGTCGATCGTGCTTGGAGAGGTTTGTAAAATTATTGGTGACTGTAAAGAGGCTGCAGCAGCTAAAACGCCCTTGAGTGTTTCGGCATTGTAAAAATTGCAGGCGAGGACGCCCTTACCGTGTTCACGTTGTGAACGTAAAAAATCAAGATAATGCATGAGTATATTCCTGCTTGATGATTTTGGTTTCGGCACTTGTAATGAATCGCTCAACATCAGATGAATGAATCATGCCAAGGTCGGCATTCAAACAGTTAGCTGCGCCACAGGCGCTGGCCAAGGATGCCATTTCTGAAAGTGTTGATTGTTTGGCGAGGGAGACGACAACAGCAGCGCACACCGCATCGCCACAACCAACGCTACTGATAACGTGTTCGATTGAGCAGAGGCTATGCACAACGGTATCGTTTTTTGCGAGAAATAATCCTTCGCTGCCGCAGGTCAGTACGCTGAGCTGACAGAAAGATTTCAAATAATCTAATTGTTCTGCAACATTTGTTTTATGGCTGCAATCTTTTATTTCTGCCGAATTACAATGCACTGCATAGGGCTTTGCTTCCAATGCTTGGGTTAATTGTTCACCACTACAATCGATGAGGTGTGCTTTCTCTAATGCATTCAGCAGCTGAACACATTGTGCATAGGCATCACTTGGTGCGCCTTGCGGCCACGAGCCACTGATGCTGACAAGGTCTGCTGCTTGTGCTTCGGTTTTTAAAATGGCTAGATATTCATCAAAAATGCATTCATCGATCTGAGGCCCAGGCATTAATACTTCAGTGTCATTGTCGGTAAAACTTAGGCAGCGTCGGTTTTCTTGATTAATGTTTGGACCTATGCAGCGAATACCGCGTGCTTCACAGTTTTGGCGAATAAACGCACCGGCACTTCCGCCCCAGATGCCAAGTAAGCAGACATCTGCACCTAATGCATGCGCAGCTAACGCAACGTGGACGCCTTTGCCGCCTGGGAATTCTTCCGTATGTGTCGCTCGATTAACCGCACCGATTTGAAGCGCATCAATGTGTACCCGGGTATCGACTGAAAGATTAGGACAGCAGCACAGTATCATGACGATGCTCCTGAAATCTTGTTTGTTCTAACTGCGTTTCACAGCCACCCGTACCAATAATATTCGCTACGCCACAAGCATTGGCTAAGCTCAGGCAGGCATGGGTTGAGCGATTGCGTAGCCACGCGTATAAAAAACCGCCGTCAAAACTATCACCTGCACCAATGCAGTCTTTTATTGGTGCGCTTGCTTGCAGCGAAGAACAGCGAGTTAATTCACCATGAACACAGGCAATGGCACCATCAGCACCACATTTAATAACTACCGTTGGTGTTAATTGCGCGAGGAAACGTGCTGCATCTTCAATGTTAATACAGCCACTAATCGCTAATGCTTCTTGCTCATTAGGTAAAAAAACATCAACAAGGGGTAACAGTGCTTTGACCTGTTCCCAATTACCATCCGGTGCCCAGTTCGAATCCAATGATATCGTTTTGCCTGCTTGGCGTAGACGTCTACACCACTCGGGCCAAAATGCTTGTAATGATTCAAGTAAAAAGTAACTAGCGATATGCCAATGATCGCAGCGTTCGATGTGCGATTCGCATAAATCATGCAGGTGCACGGCATCAATGCTGCCAAGAAATGTTAAAATAGCTCGATCGGTAATTTCATCTAAATGAATGCCAAGACCCGTATTTAATCGTTCATCTTGTTGAATAAATTCAGTTCTAATGCCTGATGCTTGGATCTGGTCGAGGAGCGTATGACCAAAAGTATCTTGTCCTACTTTACCAATAACAGCAATGCTACCGCCAAGCTTGGCATATTGGCTGGCAAAGATATTAGTCGAACCACCCATACATACATGATACTGATCAACTAATTGTTCAATTTGTGAAAATTGAGGGCGCACATTACCGCTAACAATTAAATCGACGCACATGTCAGCGACACTAATGATATCGTAGTGTTTCATGCTAAGGCAATCCAAGGATTTAATGCAGGGGGTGCATCTGGGTTAAGATCACGCTGTTCGGCAAGATGCAGGGCAATTAGTTGTGCAGCAACAATTAGATAGACACCTTGTACGGCTTGATGAACAAGGGCAGGTGTTTTTAAATGCAATGCCGTTTGTTCAAAGCTACTTGGACCCAAGCTAATAATGGATGCGCCCTTCTTAGTGATATCATCTATTAGATTATCTTGTAATTCCTGGTGTGAAGAAATGCCATTCATCAATACCAATGATTTTTCATTCACGCAAACCATGGGTCCGTGTCTGAGATCAAGGACGTGGTAGGTATTGCTGTAAATCTGAGCCATTTCTTTCGCAGCCATTGATGCCTCATCAGCTAGGCCCCATAATTCACCATCGGCTAATACAATAAATGATTCCCAATGTTTTAATTCAATTATTCTATTTATTTGATCAAAGTAATGATCGATAAAGGTTGGTGCATTGGCAATAGTTTGCTGTAATTCATTAATGATATGTGCGTGCTTACCAAAATGAGCGGCAAGCATCAGGTGTAGAATATAAAAACTGGTGATGGCGCGCGTTTGACAGACAGATTCTTCGGCGAGGCCGGCACATTCGATGTAGAGATCGACATGTTGTTTAATCGGCGCATCGGCGCTGCCACAAAGTGCAATGCTTGGAATAAAATGGGCATTGCATAGTTCGAGGCAGCGTAGTACTTCGCTGGTACTACCCGAACGTGTACTGCATACGACAAGTGCATTTTTTAATAACGGTGCGTAATTATCGAAATGCATGAGCAAGTCACCAGCAGGAATGGCCTGAGCATTGATACCGCCGTGGATCTGCATGCTGAGTGCCGCTGATTGGCCAAGGCAATAACCGGAACCAGAACCAATAAAGCATATCGATGTGCATTGACGCTGCTGATAGAGTTTGCTAATGGCATCAAGGTGTAGTTCGAAAATAGAAACAGCGTTCTCGATTACACTAGCTTGGCCGCGAATTTCTTGTTCTGTTATTGAGGTCATGAAACAGCCTCCACGATGCGCTGTTTAAATTGCGGGAGATAGGCAGCTTGTGCTGCTAATAAATCGTCGGCTAAATTGCAAGCCATGTCGATCGAAGTGACCGCACCGTCAATAATCAGTGCTTGTACAAATAAATCGCGATCACCTTTTAACGCGGCTTCAACAATGCACTCAACCCATTGAAAGCGAGTAGCCAGAGTTCCATAAATACCGGCATCTAAGCTGCCCATGGCTTGTGGGCATAAGCCACTCTTGGTCGCTTGTGCTGGTGACTCGAGAATGATGCCTTGTGGGACGTTATCTAATTGGATGGTGTTGGGTAAATTAACTGAGTAAGTAGCATGGTCGTCATTGCGAATGCTGTTAATTATAGAAATAACCTGTTCGTGTTCACCACCGGTGAAGGTGATAAAGGAATCAGGTAAATCGTCATCGCTGTCAGCAATGCTACACATTCTTTCGAAATCTTTATCACCCCATTCGATACACTGTTCAAAGGAAAAGGCATCGATCCCTGGTGTTTGTCCGTAATAGGAATGTTCTTTGGCAAAACATTGCGGAAAGAATTCCATGACGTGGCGATCAAGCACGGCTGGAAAGGCTTTAAAGGTTTTCAGCAGTTCCCAGCTGAGGGGGTGATTAAATTGTTGATCATTCTCCTCTGAGGTACCTGCTTCGGCAAAACATTTGCCGCGCTCACTGTCGTTGATGAATGTATTGAGATAATAATCAGCTTTTTCTATTAATTGTGGCATGGCATCTTGGCCATCGATGCTGACTTTGGTGAACCAGGTTAAATGATTCATACCGACAGCGTCATAGTCGAGTCTTGATTCATCAATGTTTAATAGTTTTGCAAGATGATTGGCTACATGAAAAACACCATGACATAATCCAGTCATCGGAATGCCAACTGATTTATTAACGGCGCTGCATACTGGTGCCATTGGATTGCCGTAATTAAAAAACAAGGCATCCGGTGCGAGTTCTTCTACATCACGCGCAATGCCAATCATTGCATGAATCATGCGCAGCGCTCGTGATGAACCGCCTGGCATAACCGAATCACCGACAGGCTGATAAATACCGTAACGGCGAGGAATAAATACGTCCTGCTCCCAAGCACGTCGACCACCAACGCCAACAGTGCAAATAACAATACTGGCATCAGTTAATGCTTGGCGCCGATCGGTATGTGCTTCGACTTGAATAGAGGCTTTGCATTTTTCGACCATTTTTTTCACGATACGTTCAATGATGCGTAAAGCATTTTCATCGATGTCGACTAAAGCGATCGTGCAATTCCATTTATGATAAATCATATCGTGCATTAAACCGCGCGTAAAAGAAATAGAACCAGCACCGATCATGACGACTTTTTCGTGCTCTGACATAGATCACTCCGAATAATTGATGAGCCCATTATTGCTAAGGCATCTAAGTGCAGCAAATACATCGTGTTGTATCGGGCCAATCCTTCATTGTATATTTGCACTGGTTTTGTACGATCATGTGCATGCAGCTGACTTGGGACAATCGCGACATTAAGCAGATGAACTTATCGCTCTCGGAGGAGCGACCGGTTGAGGGCCATTGTACGGAGCATGAGACCTGCACTGATGTGAGCTTTGATTTTCACTATCCACTGGAATTAGGGGTGGTCATTTCAGGTGAGATGCAGCGACTCTATCGTGATCATGAAGATACGCTAAGTACAGGTGGTATATGGTTTTGTGGAGTTTGTGAGCCGCATGGTTATCGCGTGACCAAGCCGGGGACCGAAGACCTCGTGCTGACTATTTGGCCGCCCTTGCTGGCTTCGTTGCGTCTACCAGAGGACCCGCATTTTCCATGGCTCGCTCCATTTCGCTGTGCGCCAGCACAGCGGCCACAAGTAGCGCGGGAACGTATTCCCGACCTCATTGCGCTTGCTCAGCGTTGTAAGGATATACTCGCCGAAGCAGATGAATCAGCGCCGGGAAAAATGCGTTTACGCTTTGTCTTATTAGAATTATTGCTGTGTATGTGTGAGGATTGGCAGCCAAGTGAAGCAAAACAAAAAGACAGTAGCGATTATTTTTCACGTATTAGTCAAGCCATTGAATTAGTTTTTTCGACACGCTATGCGGTCAGTGTAGAAAAGGCGGCCGAATCGTGTGCGATGAGCCGAAATATTTTCAGCAAGCATTTTCAACGGGTCATGGGTATTAGCTTTGCGCAGTTTTCATTGCGCTTTCGTTTAAATGGTGTGGCGCAGGAATTATTAAAATCCGAAAAGCCAATTAAAGCAATCGCCCATAACTGGGGTTTTACCGATGATGCACATTTACAGCGGCGTTTTCAGGAAGCCTATGATTGTTCACCGCATCAATTTCGCATGCGCGATCAATAACTAATGGTCCCAGCCTTGGTGAAACGCGCAGTACATATAATAACCACTGCCGGTCTGTGAGCGGTCGTGGCGGTAAGCATTGCTGCGTTTAGGAATTATTTTTTCCTGAGGTGCCTGAGAACAGCGCAGCACTATTAATTCATTGGTTTCTTCATCAATGGTAATGATGCTTTCGCGTTGATCATCACCTTCAGCGTAGCAAATTAAATTACGGCCAATGCGCAATCCTTTTGGAATTTCTGAAAGTATGGTTTCTTCACCATCTTGGTTCATGCGTACGATGCGTTTTTGTTTACGGTCGATAAAATCAGTTAAGCCATCACCGCACCAAGCAACTGGGACGTATGATTTACGCTGACGATCACTGAGTTTACACCAGTATTCGCCTTTATGGTTATAAATTGGAAAATGATCAGATTCACGCATGCCCGCAGCTTGAGCGCCATATTCAGCGCGACCATCTTCAGCGGCGTGTGGTTGGAGACCGTTTAGTAATGAATCTTGCTTACCAATCCACCCAAAGTGAGCATGGCGAAAATCTTCTTTCCATAATGTTTTACCTTGGTGGTCGACGACATAGACACCGGGATTACCGCTTTCAACTAAATAATAAGTTTGCAGGCCTGGTAAGTCTGGATTTATTTTCGCAGGCTTGGACATGTCTGTGTGACCGAAGTCTTCGGCTTCCCATAAAATGCTGCCATCAGGATTATAACAAATGCCACCGATAATAATTTCTTGTTTGCCATCGCCGTCGACATCGGCGCAATCAACATTGTGTCCCGCTGGTCGGCGTTGGACTTGGCGCCAGCGTGTCGATAAATCCTTGCCGTTAATAACCGTGACAATTTCACGGCCATAGGTTTCGTCGCAAATAACTAAAGAAGGTGCGTGATCCCATCCATCACAGTGGGCAACCGTCATCATGACGCGTGGACACCAGGCAGGCCAGGCACATGCGTTTTTAATGGCTCCAGTTTTGCCATCTAAAATAACTAATGATTCACCAGTGGCTGCACCAACATCATAAAAATCTTTATCAATATTATTCCAGGCATCACCGGCACTATGTGCTGCGACCTCTATGTTCCCATCACCATCAATATCCCAACATACAAAGGGGCAGTGATGCGGATTGCCATCCCAACCGCCTTTCGCCGGGAGTCCGGTATCAAATGACCACAATGTTTCGCCATCATGTGAGCAAGCTGTTAAGAAAATGCGATCATCTTGCAGATGTTTAATAACGGTATCAAGTTGACCATCGCCAGTTAAGTCACCAACAGCCATAACACTGACGGTGTTGGCATTCATAGGTAACGGGTGTGAACGGAGGATTTCTGAAGCAGTTTCTAATTGAGTCATAGCGCCGCTATTCTTGAGCAGTGCAGATCCAGTCTAGGGAATATTTAATAAAAACTGAACCAATGTTACAGTGGCGTATACTCATCAGCGATATCGATAAGGACTTTACCACGACAACCGGATTCCATCGCCGCAAAGGCGTCGCTGGCTTGTTCGAGTGGGTAATGACTGTGAATCATTTTATCGAAGGCCAATTGTTTACTGGCAACTAATTCGACCATGGGACGAAAATATTTAATTGGTGTCGCGGCAATTCCGATGCCATGAATGCTTTTATCAATTAAACTGAGTGCAATATTGTCATCGTAGTTTTGTGTACCGAGTCCAGCAAAGCCAATGCGCGTGCGCATGCGACTGATAGCAACCGCTTGTTTTTGTGTTGCGGCTAAACCAACGCATTCGGCAACCACATCACAGCCACGGCCATTATTGACTTGGTGAACGCTGGAGACGACATCGCCATCATTCCCATTAATGCAGACATCGCAGCCTAAATCATCAGCAAGTGCTAAACGTTCTTCATTTAAATCGATACCAATAACTTTAGCGCCATAAGCTTTAGCTAATAATAAGGTTGATAAACCGACTGGGCCGAGGCCAATAATACCAACAACATCATCGGCTGTTACGGCGCATTCTTGATTAATGGTTATCGCCGTACCACCGGCACAGGTTAATAAAGCAGCGACATCGAACGATAAATCATCGGGGAGGGCAATTGCGTTTTGCGCAGGAATTAAGGTGTAATCGCTATTGCAGCCATGGTGATCCCAATGCAAACCGCAGCGACTGACTTCGCAGCAGGTATTATAGCCTTGTCTGCAAAAATGGCAGTCACCACAACTAAAAACACCAGCAATTAAAACACGTTGTCCCAGTTTTAAATGGGTCACGCCTTCACCAACTGCAGCTACCCAACCAGCTGGCTCATGACCAACAATCATATCAGAACCATCAGCAAGTTTTTCACTTTGTTCAGCTCTGTATTTATGAATGTCGGTTCCACACACCGATGCACGTGCGACTTGTATTAATGCCTGGCCTGCTCCGACACTCGGTGTGGCAATATCACGAATTTCCAAAGAGCCTGGCTGAGGACAAAATAATGCGCGCATACAATCTCCAGTTTAAGAGACTAGGACATTGGCCGTGCTGCGCATGTCCCAGGGTGAACTTCATTTTGTCCTGACGTGATCGGCATAAACAAGTGGTTTGCGTGTAACTAAGTAGCCTGGCAAATTTTGTGTGTTTCTATTGTGTCGAATTGCATGGATTCTTGCTCACGCATACTCAGCTTATGAGCGAACAACGACCCAACATAATTTTATTAGTTAGTGACCAGCACCGTGGTGATTGGATGTCTTTTTTAGGTGACGAGCACGCCAAGACGCCGCACATGGATAAGCTTGCTGCTCAGGGTGTTAGTTTTACCGATATGATTTGTAATTATCCCTTATGCGGACCATCGCGCATGTCATTTTTAACGGGGCGTCAACCATTTCGAAATGATATCACTATTAACGAGCATTCACTGAGCAGTGATATTCCGACCATTGCTCACAGCTTAGGCTTAGCTGGATATGAAAGTGTCCTAGCAGGACGCATGCATTTTAATGGTGCCGATCAACGTCATGGCTATGAAAAACGCTTGGTCGGTGACATTTGTCGTTGTTACGCAGGCGGTCCAATAGTCGACCAGGAAGATTTACCAGCGACGATGTCTAATTTAAAAAAGGCAACCGAACTTGCAGGACCGCGCGATAATTTTGTCACGGCTTATGATGACGATGTCACTAATGCTGCTGAGCGCTTTATACAAGAGCGTGACGATGAACGCCCATTATTTTTAACGGTTGGTTGGTACAGCCCTCATCACCCGTTTAATGCCGAAGAAACTAAATACCAAACTGTTGAAGATCGTTTAGCTGCAATAAACGACCAGCCCATTAGCAAGCCGGAAAATGCCCATCCGCATGTCGATTTAGTGAGTGATCACAGTGGTCATCCTTTTGGTGCGGATAATACGCGCAAGGTCCGTGCAAATTATGCGGCCTTAATTGAAACGACGGATGATTTTATCGGGCGTATTTGCACTGCTGCCGAACAATTGTCTGGACCAACGATAATTATTTATACTTCTGACCACGGTGAGCACGCCTGTGATCATGGCATGTTAGGGAAGGGTACCTTTTTTAGGCCGTCATTACGTGTGCCATTTATAATTGCGCCTTTGCAGGTTGAAGATGCTGACCTTTTAAACATTAAAAGTGCGCAACAAATTAAGCAGACCTGTTCATTAGTTGATTTAGCGCCGAGTATCTGCGCATTAGCTGGAGCGCAGTCGTTACCATTGCAAGATGGCGATGCTTTAACACCGCTTTTAGCAGATCCCGAGTTACAGGAGCAAGCGGCGTGGGCTGAGCGTCCGATTTATTCAGAATTAGCGATACATTTAATGGGTCTGCCAACCAGTCGCCTGGTTCAGCGCGGTCCATGGAAATATATTTGGTATGATAATTGGGAAGCAGTGCTGCATAACCTCGATGATGATCCAGAGGAACAGCATAATCTCATTGATGAACCACAGCATCAGGAATTAATTCAAGAATTACATGGATTATTGGGTGCTGATGGTTGGACAGCGGAACGCGTTAGTACTGCTGCTGCTGAAAAACAACAGTGTTTGCAAGTCATGACGCCGTGGGGGCGCGAAGTTGGTTACGGCCCCCACGAAGTTTGGTCACGAGCAAATCCACAGTATTTATTGGATTAGCTAGCAATAAGCTGGAGCAAGCTTTGGTGTAGCGAGTCGTCGTTGTGGCTCATTAGCTAAACGCGTCCAATAGCCGTTGATATCAAAGCTTGGATTATCAGTGAGG
>JANQLF010000294.1 GCA_028280785.1 Planctomycetota bacterium | reverse complement strand
GCGGCCAGCGGTAAAGATTTAATTATTAAATGTGATGGCTGTTATCACGGCCACGCTGATTATTTATTAGTTGCTGCGGGTTCGGGTGCGGCGACTTTTGGTGAACCGGATAGCGCCGGTGTGCCAAGTGCGATTGCCAGTAATACGATTATTGCACCGTATAATGATATCGAGGCGATTAAAGAAATCTGCGCCAAGCATAAAGGCAATGTGGCGGCATTAATTATTGAACCGATTGCTGGTAATATGGGCATGGTCATGCCACAGGATAATTATTTACAAACGCTGCGTGAAATTTGTGATCAAGAAAATATTATTTTAATATTTGATGAAGTGATGACTGGCTTCCGCGTCGCTTGGGGTGGTTATCAAAATATTTGTGGTGTGAAACCGGATTTAACCTGTCTGGGTAAAGTCATTGGTGGTGGTATGCCATTAGCCGCTTATGGCGGACGTAAAGATATTATGCAGCAACTCGCACCACTTGGTCCGTGTTATCAGGCTGGTACCTTAAGTGGCAATTCAATCGCTGTCGCTGCTGGTATTGCAAATTTACAATTAGCTCAAGCTGATGATTTTTATACCGTGCAAGCAACAGCACTCGAAGGTATGATTTGTGAAATAGAAGAATTAGCGCAGCAACATGGTGTGCCTATTCAAATTGGAAATGTTGGTACGATGTGGGGCTATTTCTTGACTGATCATACGGTGACGGATTTTAAAACAGCATCAGAAACGCATATGGATCGATGGAAAATATTTGCCAGCACCTTAATCAAGGAAAAAGTAAATATTGCGCCAAGTCCTTACGAAGCGGCCTTTTGGTCATCAGCTCATGGTGAAAAAGAAATCGCGCACACTATCGATGCAGTAGAAAAGGCATTACTTGCCGCAGTGCAGGTAAAGTGCTAGTATAGCGTCTCCGCCCGCTCTAGGAACGCTTCGATGAAATCACCATTTTGGGGTTGCGAACAAGATGTGCATTTAGTTGCCGGTCAGGCAACGGTCCTGTGGTTGGTTTTGAATTCACCCTTTGGTGATAGCCCAGCGGGTTTAGATATTACCTTACATTTACCCAAGGGTTTGGAAATTTTAGACCCAAGTCACCGACCAGTCTTTGGTGTTGGTCCTGATGCGCATCGTCCTGTTTTTCAGCAAGACGGTCAAACCGTGTATTTAAGTTTTCCAGGTTTTATTCCTGGTGAAAATGATCGACGTCCATTTACCCATCGTGACTCGTGGTGTGATTTGCATTTCCCAATTGTTGTCATTGGTGAAGAACGCGCTGATGGTTCGGAAATTCGCATTGATGCCTGTGCTCTCGGTGACAGCGATCATTGTCAGATTGAATTAATCGTATTGAGCGACCCGGGCATCGAACCACCAGTTTCTGCGCGTCGTAATATTGAACCGAATTTTTTACCGTGGTTTAGTCAAGAGGAACAAAGTCAAATCGCTGCCGGTTTTCGTCGCTGCGGTTTTACTGATATCACCTTAAATTGGTTTAATCACGGCATCCCATTTATTCCACCGAGTGCTTATTCGCTTGCCGCAAATTTATTACGCAAAGAAATGCCCGGCGTCAAAATTTGGATCGGCGGTATGCCAGGTGCGGACACGATTGTTCCGCGTGCTGAAGATATTTATGGACGCAGTATTCCACATATTGCTAGTCCCGAAGCAGTCATCAGTAAGTGTCCAGATATCGTTGTTGCTTCCGAACGCAGTTGGGTCAACGCCGTTGAAGCTGATGGCGTGATGTTAACGATTACCGAGCCAACCTTATCTGATACGCCATTTTTACCGGCGCATTGTTTTAGTCGTGATAGTCGCATTCGTTTTGCTCAGGAGTGTGGCTTAGCAACTGTTCCTGATCCAATTAAAATTTTAGATCATCATCGTCAGGAATGGGTTGATTTTTCATGTCGGCAAATTCGTCGCATGTTAGAAGTCGGTCGTCTCGGTATTGGTGATAAACCCTTAGCCTTATGTGCACTTGGTCCCAGTGGTGCAGCGCGTGAAGAAGCCGGTGCTGATTGGGATCAATTAAGTGATGTTGCTGATATTATGATTTATGCCCATCACCAAAGCATGCAGGTGCGCGAATCAGAAGTGCATTGGGGCATGACGCGCATTGGTTCAAGTCCGCATTTATGGTGGGAAGAATCGCACGATACCTTGGGTCCAGTCGATGATCCTGATGTGGTCAGTGCTGATATGAAAATGCAGTTGGCCTTATCAGGTAATCATGGTGTGCGCTTATGGTCATGGCCGTGCTTACGCGGACGCGTGCAGCGTCAATTAATGGAATGGCGATGAGTAAAAATGCCGCTGAAGGCAACCGCCGTCAGGTAGGTCCGCCCAAACTGCGCTTTCATTTTATGCAGCGCATTAAAATGTTGTTATTAATTAATATGATTCCGATTGTTGTCGGCGTTGGTTTAAGCATTGGTTATTATCAAGGCATGGTCCATGTGGTTGGTTTTGAAGAAGGTAAACATGGTTTGGCCATCGCAGTTATTTTAGCAGCCTGTATTATATTAGGTTTGTCATGGTGGATTATTATTCCGTTTGCTCGTTGGGCCTACATGTATCCGCGTTGGTTCTTTCGTCATGAATCTAAATTTATTTGGTTCATGCCTTTTTGTTGTGGTTCGATTTTTTATGCCTTGTGTTGGATATTATGTATGTTGGCAGGAATCATTGCCTGCGTCGCGGTCTTATCGATGTTATACATATTTGTTTTTGGTGTGCCGAACCAAGCACCGCCACCCGATACAGCGTGGATGCTATTAATCAGCGACATGCACACTCTGTGCTGCTCCCTAGCTCCTTGATTGGAGCCTAGGTGTTTTGATGTACAGTCCGCGGCACTATGGCTGACTGGTTTGTTACCATCAATGGGGTTGAGAAGGGTCCGTACAACGCTGAGCAAATTCGTGCTGGTGTGAATAAGGGCAAAATCGATGCCGATACCTTGATTCGTAAAGATGGTATGTCCAAAGCAGTTCCAGCGGGAACAGTAAAGGGTTTAATAAAATCAGGTGCAGATGCAGGTACCGGCACGCAACGTCGTCGCCGTAAAGAACGTCAAGGTGCTGAGGGAACAGGTCGGCGTAGCAAGCAACGACAAAAAGGTACCGGAAAGCGCCGTAAACAAGAAGCAGCCAATGTCAGTGATGAATTAGGCCCAAGCGATCACGGCATGGGGCGCGGCACTGAAGAAGCGGCCTTGCCAGAATCGGGCCCAGCTTTTGATGCTTTCGCCAAAGATGACGATTACGTCAAGCACATCGAGAAACATAAGATTACTGACAATTATTTTATTGAAGCACTTAAAGCATTTATTTTTCCCTTATCAATCAATGCGATTGCCTTTTTACTAGGCTATGTAGCGCTTGGATTAATTTTTGTTTATGGTGGCATCTTTTTGATTAATGCCTGGAGTGGATTTCATTATATTTTCTTCTTCTTAGTGATTTGGTTTATCATGTATGGCTTTGCCTATTTACAGCGCATCGGCCAGCGCAGTGCCGAAGGTGACATGAAGGCCCCGGTGTGGCCAGAACTTGGTGCTATGCTTGAAGAAATTATCGGACCAGCAGCAGTGATGATTGGTGCTTTTGTTATATTAAAGTTGCCCTACTTCATTGTTGCTTGGAGTGACCCCGCTTATTTACCGCAATCAACAGGTCTTGTTGGTATCTTGAATGGCGTGGACACGTATTTATTTCATGCCTTTGACTTAATGGTGCGCTTACCTGAAGAAGGTGTGCATTATATTATGCAATTGCTCAGCTGGTTGATTTTCCCAATCGGCATGTTGTTCGTGATGGTCAAAGGTGGTTTCTTGGGATTAAATCCCGGTCCCTTGTTTAAAACCTTATTCACCATTATGCCTGAGTACTTTACCTGCTTGGCATTGATGTTGGTCTCTCATGTAGCGATGATGCTGATCTTTGGTGAAGTCGCTGCAGCTTACGGCTTAGATGCAACGCCATGCTTTGCCTATATGGTCTTCGTGTATTTTCCGAGTCTGGGCTTTGTGGATGTCCTGTGCTTCTTGGCACTGAGTATTATTCCAGCAGGCTATTTAATGATGGTGCAATTTAGACTCATGGGTTTGATCTACTGCACCAAGTCTGATAAGTTTTTATAAAATCGACGATAGCAATAATAAATAGTTAAAGACGTCTCGTCTCAATGGGACTTTCTTATTAAGTCCTGCAATTTTTTTGTAATAAACGAAATGGACCTTACGTCTCTATGGTAGAAAAGGAGGATACTACCATGAGTGCGTTTGTGCAGGTTTTGCATAAATCATTAATAATTTTAGGTTTAGCAGCAGCATGTATCTGTGTGCCGACGAGTCTTACCGCAGAGGAAGGTGATGCGCAATCTGACATACAGGTGCTTAAACAACAGGGCCGCGCGTTTGCCGCCATTGTCAAACAAGTCGGGCCGGCTGTCGTAAACATTCAAGTAGAGAAGCAGGCGAAGAATGTCGCTATGCCAGAAATGAATCATCCATTTCTGGAAGAATTTCTACGTCGCCATGCACCGCGTTCGCCACAACAACCGCGTGAATACAAACAACGTGGTCAGGGCAGTGGTTTTATTGTTAGTGCTGATGGTTTTATACTGACCAACAACCATGTCATTGAAGATGCAGCGAAGATTACCGTACTCACATCTGATGAAAAGGAATGGGAAGCCACATTAATCGGCGCCGACCCTGAGTCGGATGTAGCCCTGATTAAAATCGAAGGCACCGATTTACCGCGTTTAAAGTTTGGCTATTCAAATAATATAGAAATTGGTGAATGGGTTTTAGCCTTAGGTTCGCCTTTTGGTTTTACTCAAAGTGTCACCGCGGGTATCGTCAGCGCGAAAGGCCGCGACAGTGTTGGTATAGCTAACTATGAAAACTTTATTCAGACGGACGCGGCTATTAATCCTGGTAATTCGGGCGGTCCTTTAGTGAACTTAGATGGACAAGTCGTTGGTATTAACACGGCTATTTATTCACGCAGTGGCGGCAGCATGGGTATCGGCTTTGCTATTCCAATTGATATGGTCAAACCTATTTATGTGCAATTAAAAGAAAACGGTAGCGTCGAGCGTGGCTTTATTGGGGTCTTGATCCAACAGATTGATTCTGCCATTGCTGAAGACTTTGGTCTTGATAGCAAACGCGGTGCTTTAATTGCTGAAGTCATTAAAGATTCGCCAGCAGCTAAAGCTGGTTTAAAATCTGGAGATGTGGTTTTACATTTTAATGGTGAAGCGGTGAAAAATATGCAGGCATTTAGACGCCGCGTGGCGATGGTCAAACCAGATCAGGAAGTGCCAATTCGCGTTAAACGCGGTGATAAAGAAATCAATTTGAAAATTATTGTTGGCAAACGCGATACTGAAAAATTAGCAAGTGTGCAGCCGTTAAAAGAACAATCAGTATTAGGCATGAGCGTCGAAGCGTTGTCTGATGATGTTGCTGAAAGTATGGATCTCGAACACGGTGTGGTGATTAGCAATGTTGAGGCCAATTCTGCGGCTGCCCAGGCCGGCTTGCGTGCTGGTATGGTTATCCTCAGCGTGGATCACCAAGACGTCAAATCCGTACAATTCTTTCATCGCATGGTTAAGGCGTCACTCGCCAAGAAGCAGCGCGTTTTATTATTAACACACAATGGGCAAGGTGCCCGTTACGTAGTAGTCAAACAAACATCTCCTTAATCCGTAGAGTGGGTAGTAGTAGGTGGATGAGGGTCTCGTCAGCAATGGCGGGGCCCTCTATTTGTGAGTGCAAATATTAATGGTGATGCTGTTTGATAAATGCAGCGACATCGCGCAGCACGTTGTCGTCGCGCGGTAATTCCCAATGTTTCAATTTGTATTGTTTGCTCTGTCGAACGCGCGGAATCTGTGCATGTGGACAGGTGACGGCAATATCACCGTTCAAGACTTCTTGCGGAATAATCAGACTGGTGAGAAAGCGTTTATGGGCTGGGTATAAGGGCTTGCTTTGATCTAAGCGATTAATGATTTTATCTTTGGCGACATGAAAGGCTTTGTTAATGGCCATCGCAGCAGGCGTGCTCATGGCTTTGCCGTAAAATAATGCATAAGGGCTTTGTGCATTATTGGCGTGGCTGTTAAGCAGATGTATGAATACAGAGTTAGGCATCAAATCATTGGCCATGAATTCACGACCATCCTGGATAATTGCAGTGCGTGCGTGCTTAAATCCTTTGGTGCTTAGTTTAAGAAATTCGATGCATTCAAGAAACTCTTGTAATTCACCGAGGTCAGAACCGCCATGTGGCGTACCAATAAAACTCACGCTTTTAGCGCGGAGCTTATGCATCTCTAATAAAGAGCGACAGACCAAGCCACCAGCACTATGACAAACAAAGTGCGCATCTTGTGTTTGTATACCGAGTCGATCTAACTCACCTTTTAAAAATTGAGCGCATTGATAAATACTTTGATCATTGGGATAATTAAAAACATAGATGGCAAAGGCCTGGGCGAGCTCTTGGTCCAATTGTGTTGCTGTACCGAGAAATTTATCAGCAGACGAAGCTATACCATGCAATATGATTAATGGTGGTTTTTCTTGTTTGTGAACAGCGGCTACAAGTTCCAAACCATTATAAAAGCGTAAGCCATAGATTCTATTGGGAACTTGTCCGTTTAAAAAACTATATAATGACTGAAAACGTTGTGCATTTGCTAATCTTTGATCATTATTGCTCAGTTTATCGTGTTTATGACGAAAAATGTCTAGGCACTTATCAGGCGCATAACCTGCAAGCATACATAACTGTAAGGCAAAACGATCGGCCTCTTCGATAATCCACTGGTCATACTGAAAGCACTGCAGGGGATTGTGCATGTGTAGTTTTAAGAAGGGGAAATGCTTGTGCAGTTTACTCGTTGGCTTTAAGCGCGTGAGTTCATGAATGCTAATAGCACGTTGACAATGCAATAAAGCGTTATGACCAAGTTGCTGGGCTATCAAAAATGCAAGATGTGCGTCATCGTAGGTGCTGAGATGATCACCAATTAAAATTTGAAACGAGGCAAAGCTACTGCATTCAATAGCAGCATTCTTGATGACATGTAATTGTGGTTGGTGTTGGCGGGTTAATGCTTTGGGGAGCACCTTTATTAATTGCTGCCAAATGCTCGAGAGTTTTTCGTTTTCTAGCGGTTTTAATGCTTGGTTTACTTGTTGCTGCAGCGACTGGGTAAACTGCGTTTCGATCTGATGATCAACATAGCGACGGCGACTACACCAACTTAAAAAGTCTTCAGTAAATTTTGGGGTGACTCGTTGATAAGGAACAGAGGCTGTTTTGAGAATCTCGGCATCGCTAGCAGCAGCTACCGACAGCATCGGAACCAGGCACAGCAATACGACAAGCAGCGACTTGTAGTTCATGATAAGTTAACATACGTTAATATATGATAAGGCAAGGACTTTTAATAGTCCACGCCTTCCTGAGGTGCGATGTTCTTACGGATCGATGAAAAGATAAAGATGATCACCACATAGATGAATAAGAGTGCAGCGATGTTTAAAAAGGGCCCGCTGCTATCTGCGAGATAGGCAACAAAGGCCAGCACCGCAGCAAAACAGCCAGTGAGAAAATGTAGATGCGTTAGCCAAGCACACATCTGGGCGATCGATGATTCGAGGCGTAAAACAGCGCAGGCCTGGTAATACCACGAGCACATGCGCAGCCACAGGGATTCATGTTCGCTGTCGCCAATCTGGCCAAACCACGTAATTAACAGTGAGAACAGGAGTAGGCACGACATGAATATCGGGCCGGAAAGTAATATCGACCACCATGCCAAATAATGATCGGGTTGTAAAAACAGATAGATGACGGAAAGCAGGCTGACTGTGTAGATGGAGAGGGCGAGGAGAACGTAGACAAAACGAGCGATAAACAGATTCACAAGCAGTCCGTGTTCAAGAAGTGAGTGGTGGCAGCTGATCTCCATCAGCGATAAGACAATAGTTTAAGGTTAAACGTGGTGGTACAGCATTTGTTCACCAGTTTTTAAAACCCTATTGCAACACCTGCATAAATAAGTGCTTAGAACATTAATCCAAAAATAAATGCAGCAGCAAGAAACAAAATAAAAATGAGCGCGATACCACAGCCACCGCTCGATGATAATTCACCATCTTCGTAATGTATGTGCCCTGATTTTTTACGGTTGGCCACGTGTAATTGTTCTGCTATTTCTTGTCGCTCTGCTTCACTGAGCCCGGGAATATCATCGAGTTCATTTTCTGAGTGCACCATAATTGGTTTAAATTCTTCGCCCCAACCTGGCGGGATTTGTGCTAATTGACGTTCAACATCAGCAGCAGCTTCATCGCCAAATTCTTGGCGAACACGCATAATTAATTCATCGGCTTGATAGACATTATTGTGATCATCAACAAAATGATCGCCGACAATTATTTGAGACTCGCGCACATTAGTGCGAACAATGCGCTTAATAACCGTTCCGTCAGCTTGGGTTATTTCTTCGACATGCTCGTGAAACTGTCCAGGGCCTTGATTGTCAAATTCGGGTAAGTCCTTTTTCCAATGACAGTGCTCACAATTGAGCCACTTATCTTTGTGCTCGGGGCCGGTGTATAATACCTGTAAAGGAGCGCCACATTGTGGACATGTACTTGGTACAGACATAGCTGCGACTCAGCATAAGCTTGCTTCTACCACAAATCCAGCACAAGCTAGGCTATTCCACCAGAGAATTTCACTATGAGCGAAGACAATATCTACGAATCTCCAGAAGCGGATAATCCTGATGTCTTAAATCATCGGCGCATTCGCCGGACCCTGGTGTACCTCAAGCAAATGCACGATGACCCGTCTGGTTATAAACGTCGTTTAAATTTTCGTGGCGTATTTTATTTAATAACAGCAATTGTAGCTTTGTTGCTGATGCAATGGCGAGAAGATGTGAATATAGATTTTATTGGTATTTTGTGTTTGGTATTATTTTCGATGTTTATGCATATGGCACAATTATGTCGCTTAGCCAATAGCAGTCTCGATTTGAATATGGCAATTATTGATTGGGCAAAAGTTGAAAAATTATTAGAAGAGCAGGACGCTGAAAGCGAAGAAACTTAATCTTCTTCTTTACGGATACCAAGAACGATCATGACAATTCCCAGTCCAAGTACGGGAAGGCTCATGCCTAAAAATGATAAGGCACCGCCAGTATCAGTTGAAGCTTGAGTGGTATCCATGTCGTCGCCCGTGGTGCTGCGCAATAAGGTAAACAGTGCAGGTACGATACCGACCAGTATCGCAATTATAATTAACATGGCACCAAGTTTAAAATATTCAGAGCGTTTCATGATCTTTGCCGTATAAATTAGCTATTTCTGGGCTGAGTCAATTCGCGAGGGACAATTGTACCATCATGAAAGACACTACGATAGGTGCTATGCTCAAAGCAATCTTATTTGATATGGACGGAACCCTGGTCGATAGTGAGACCACCTACGTGAAAGCGGTCTGCTTATGCGTTGCTGCATACGGCGGCCATTTGGAAAAAGATGAAGCCATGACCTTGGTCTATGGTCGTTCACGTTCAATGATTAGCGCCGATATTGTAGAACAATTTAGTCAGCTAGCGATAAATAAAGAACAACTCGAAGAAGAAATAGATCAACGTTTTGAAGCGATGATCGAACATGAAGATATCGCCATTGAATCATCGTGTGCGGTACTGCGCGAGCTGAGCAAAGAATATCCCATCGCAGTGGTGTCGGGTTCAACACGTGCACATATTGCGAATTTTACCAAACGCGCTGACGTTGATACGCATATTCAATTTTATATTGGTGCCGACGATTACGAATATGGCAAACCTGACCCCAGTTGTTATTTAATGGCTGCCCAACAATTTAACGTTGAACCGCAACACTGCTTGGTGTTTGAAGATTCTCATGTTGGTGTGCGCAGTGCCAAAGCAGCGGGTATGCCATGCGTGGCCTTACGCCGACCAGGTGCCATCGAACAAGATGTCAGTATGGCAGATGTGATAGTTGCAAATTTAAATGAATTTGAGTTGAGCAGTATTTATGGCTAGTGATTTTCCAGATCGATTAACTGCCAATTCACATTTTGCCAAAGGTGACATGCCCTTACATGTGCATTTAGCAAAAGTACTTGAGCGCGATATTGAAGCGCATGAACATGATTTTGTCGAGGCTGTCTTTGTAGCTAAAGGCCAAGGTCACCACGAAATTTACAGCGCCGATCGATCTCAGTCGAATACCTACCCAATTATTACTGGCGATATATTTTTAATTACTCCTGACCGCAAACATGCCTATCGCAATAATAAAGACTTAGAGGTGTATAATATCATTTTTACGCCAGAAATTTTTGGCCCTGAAACTGCCGAATTATGTTCCTTGCCAGGCTTGATGGATTTTTTAATTTTAGAGCCGTTGTTTCGTGAGGAAGACCAGTTCGCACAAAAATTACATTTATCACCCGCGCAATCACGCAACATCCAAGAGCATCTCGATCAAATTATTCAAGAGAGCAATGATAAAAAGCAGGGCTATAAACTCTGTGCCAAATCAGTGTTCATTGAAATGTTGGTTATGCTTGGTCGGTATTTCCAGTCACAAATGGACGATGCTGATCAACCGCTCAGTGACAGTCGTCATCGTGCGATCGAACAAGCGATTGCCTTTATGGAATCAAATTTTAGTGAGCAATTGAGTTTGGAAGACATTGCTACCAGTGTCTATTTAAGTCCCAATTATTTTTCGGAAGTTTTTAAGCAAAGCACCGGCATTGCACCGTGGGAATACGTGACCGGTCTGCGTTTAGAGCAAGCCTGTGCTTTACTCAAAGACACTGACCGCTCGATTACCGATATTGCGCTCAGCACCGGCTTTAGTGACAGCTCTTATTTCTCAAAAGTATTTAAAGAAAAATACAGCAAAACCCCAAGTCAATATCGTAAGCAATAATTATTATTCTAACATAGGTAACATCGCATCCCAAGCGATATCAGCATAAAAACGGTGGCCTCCATTGCCGACGACGAGTTTACATTGCTTATCAGCACCAGCTTTTTTATAGATGGTTTTCAGATGACGGAATGCTTTGCGTGTGGCGTCGATGGGGAAAATATTATCGGTTTTACCAGCGACGACGACGCAGGGTTTGGGTGCAGCTAAACCAAGAACATCGCTCATTTCAGCAATCGGCATGAGACCGGGCAGGTAATTATCTGCGCAATGATAAATGCTCATGATTGAATCTTTAAAGGTACAAAAATAACACGACGGCATTACGTGAGTAATGCGTGGTAACACGGCACCGGCAAAAGTAGAAATAGTACCGCCGCCGGAATTACCCATCACGCCCACGCGTTTCCAATCGACGTCTTTACGCGTTTTTAAATAATCAAGGCCACGATCAACATCAAAGACACGTTCGCCCATAAGCGTGCGACCGAGCATCAGGGCGTGCATGGTCGCGTCATGGCAACCATGGTGAGAGGCGAGTTTTTGCTTGCGCTCGCGGCGTTCACCAAAACTGCGCTGTTCGATGCACAAAGCCGCAATGCCACGCTTCATACAATGCAAACCAAAGTCACGATCACCTTCTACGTTTATTTTTTTACGATTATTTTCACGATCGACACCAATGGAATTATGCGCACCAGTGCTATGACCTTGTAAACAGACAAACCACGGGATTTTTGTGCTATAATTTTTGGGTAAGCAGACAAAGGCTAAGACATCAACATTTTTTTCTGAGGTAAATTGAATTTTCTCGATACTGCCATATTCATGACCGCGTTTCCATAGTGATTTAACCCGCAGGGGAACCTTGGTAACGCCACCCTTTGGCATGGCTAGACGCTCTTTGACATCTTTGAGTAATGCCTGCCGCCATGTTTTGAGGTTCTGGTTTTTGTAATGCATTTTCGGCGTTTGCTTCATTAATGCATAGTGACAATCACTCGGTGAGAGGTTTGCAGTCGACTTGGCCATAAGGGCTCCTTAACGCAGCGATTTTTTATCAGCAGATGCTCAGTCAACATCTTATTCTAGATATTTGTGCAAAATAACCCATTGGTCCACTGTTGCTGAACACCGGTGGCTAATAAACTGTGGAACTCGCGAAAGGGGACGTAATGGACGGCAGACCAAATATCTTATTAATTACCACTGATCAGCAGCGCTTTGATACGATTGCGGCATTAAATAATAATTCGATTTTTACCCCACATTTAGATTGGATGACGCGAACCGGTATCGCTTATGAGCGTGCCTATACTGATTGCCCGATTTGTATGGCAGCACGGGCCTCGATTATGACTGGTCTGCATTCGACCACGACGAAGTTAATTGGTAACTCAGCTGAGATTAAACCGATGGCCGAGAACCCAACGCTGCCAGGTATTTTAACCGAGCATGGTTATCAAACGCGTGCTATTGGTAAAATGCATTTTGAACCCTTGCGTGCCCATTACGGCTTTGAGCACATGGAATTGCTGCCGGATTATTATCGTTACATGGCCAAGCATCCGGAATTGGGCAAGCCAAAAGATCACGGTGTTGGTGAAAATGAAATGGAGCCGGTTTTTTCAACGGTCAATGACAGTAACAGCTTAACCCATTGGACCGTTGATCGCACCATTGATTTTATTGAAACGCGTGACGACACCCGACCGTTTTTTGCCTGGTGTAGTTTTTCTAAGCCGCATCCACCTTTGGATCCTGTCAAAGAATATTGGGATTTATATGACGGCATTGATTTACCAGAACCTGTCTATGGCGATTGGTCACAAGATGCCGAGAGCATGCCGCAGTCTATTTTAGGGCCGACCTATAGTCTCAATAATGTCAATGGATTTAGTAAAGAGAAAGTCCAGTCCATTCGTCGCGCTTATTATGCCTGTATAACCCAAATTGATTATAACTTAGGTTTACTCTTTGCGCGCATGCGTGAATTAGATTTATTGAGTAATACCTGGATATTCTTTACTACTGATCACGGTGAAATGCTTGGCGATCATAATCTCGGAGCCAAGACAATTTTCTTAGAGGGGGCTGCACATATTCCACTGTTAGTGCGTCCACCTGCAGGTAATTGGGTTGAGCGTGATCCAGCCGTTGAAGAACTCTATTCGCAGCGATGTGATAAAATTGCCGCACTCGTCGATATTATGCCAACCTGCTTAAATATCGCCGGTGTACCTAAGGACCAGCAACCACAGATGGATGGTATTGATTTAGTCGACATGTGTGGTGGTAAAGCCGAACGCGATGACTTAGTTGGTTTTTGTGGTCCGTACAACATGGTCTTAGATGGACATATTAAATATCATTTCTCGCATCAGGGTGCAGAAGAATTATTATTTGATTTAGAAAAAGATCCGCAAGAACAGCACAATCTCATTGATGATCCAGCGTATGCAGATGCATTGGCTAAATTGCGTAAGCGACTTGCAGGGGTATTGACGGACTTTGGTTCCGGCGCCGTTAAAGATGGTGAACTGCAATCAACAGGCCCAGCACCGAGTGCACGTGATGTGCATAAGAACGCCTGGCCGGGTTTTCATCATCGTGATGTACCAACAGACGTTCTTCATTAGTTATCTCTCACGGAGACACAGAGGCACGGAGATTATAAACCTCTGTGCCTCCGTGCCTCTGTGAGAGATTAAATGAAGAGCTTTTGGCCTCTCAAAAAGTGTTCTATTTCTGACCAATTGTAATCACTATTCCTGGGTCTGGGCATTTGCGATCATCGACTCAGCAGTGTCGATCAGTCTATTACTGCACTTACAGAGACATTGTACTAAATGCCTATCGCGTGTACTGTATTTAGCTCTGCCTTGTCTCAGCAAATAATTCAAATTGTTATATTTGTAAAGGTTCCCTTTAAGAATGAGAGGATTATCCATGTGCAACTTGTTTCACAGCTTCCTAATCGCAATCGTCTGTCTGGGTTTTGTGGCCAGTAGCAGTGCCAGTGAAGTGGCTGCGGTCGATATGGCTACGGTGGATAGCAAGGACCTCAGTAAATGGGGCGACGTACAAAAGGACGGTACGGTGTCCTATCGCAGCTCACAAAAAGGAGCAAGCGTTCAGGTGCCAGCTTGGTGGCCTAAAGAACAAATGCGCCCTAGTGAAGGTGAATTTTATCTAGTGACGCTTAAATATAAAGACACTCTAAGCAAGCCAGCGTGGTTTGCCTCGTTATCAGGTGTAGGCGGTTGGTTAACCGATACCAAAATTCTTGGTTTTGGTGGTGATAATGACGGACAGTGGAAGGAAATTCAAATTCCTCTGCCTTGGGATTATGTCATTCGCATTCATACACCACAGAATAAAGCAAATCATAAACCAGAATACACGTACTTTAAATTTCATACCTCAGAATCCTTAGCACTTGCTTCTATTACAGTAGATAAAGTCGAGCGCACACCTGAACTCAAGGCACAATTTTTTGCCAATTTACGTAAGGCGACATCGTATGCGCAAAAAGATATTCAGAAAAAAGCTACACAAGCAGCAAATACGCTTGCTGGTATAACTGATAATATTGTTGCCTTTCCAACTTCACCAGATGTTTCCTTGCTACCCGGAATTGCACCACAGGTTGAGCACATTGGTAAAGCTATCAAAGTGCGCATGACGCGCGACGAATTCCAACCGGCGACCTTTGGTGTTTTTGCCAATAAAAAATTGACTAATGTGACTTATAAAGTGAATGGTTTATCAACATTAAAAGCGAACTTTACGCCACGCACGGCTTCGTATGCCGTCATGGTGCGACGCGGCAAAAACGTGTGGACAATCAATGCCTGGTATCCTGAATACGCAGTCGATGTTGAGCAAGGTTATTCAC
>JANQLF010000276.1 GCA_028280785.1 Planctomycetota bacterium | reverse complement strand
CATGACAGGTGGTTGCCCAGCCATTGCTGCGACGTACTTCATAATCATCGCGGAAGGCTTCTAATAAACCGCGCTCTTCCAACATCCGCGTATATGGACCTTTGACTACAGGATTACCATAACCAGCATGCATTTTTCCTTCGACCTCTAAGGGATCAGTAAAACCCCAACGATAATTAGACGGGCGTTTACCGTTGCCGTTGTCGGATAAATCTTTAGCTAAATCAAATTTACCAATTGCGGCAACACGATAATCATGATTTCGCAAACGTTCGTAATAGGTTTGGTTATTTATTGAAACAAATGAGGCATTACTAAAGGCACCGGTGTGATGTAAATGCATGCCCGTTGCCAAGGAAATCCGCGCAGGGCTACAGACGGGTGCATTGGTTATGCATTGCCTGAAAATTGATCCTTCACTGGCGAGTTTATCGAGATTGGGCGTGTCGACGGGGTGTTCACCGAGACAGGCAATGTGGTCCCAACGATATTGGTCGGCCATGATGAAAAGAAAATTAGGTCGTTTTTGTTCGCTCATCCACATACCCTAACAGAATAGATCAGCTAACAACAAAATTGTTAGTAACTTTCAAAATTGGAAGTATGATGATGTCATGAGCGAAGCACCAAAAGCACTCGAACGTGGACTCCGCGTCCTTGAAATTCTCGCTGGTTATCCAGGGGGGCTTGGATTTGGTGAGATCCGTGAGTCGATGGGACTCAGCGATAGTGCTTGTCATAGACTACTCTTAGGACTTCAGGACCTCGATTATGTCCAAAAGCAACATGAGCAGGGGGTGTATACCTGCGGTCCTGCCTTCCGTCGTCTCAATGGCCAGACCCATACCGACCACTTATTGCGGGTGGTTCGGCCCTATGTGAAAGAGCTCTGTGATCGTACTGGCAACACTGCGCTGCTGATTGCAAACCAAGTTGATCATATGTTGATTTTAGAGCGCTTTCTGCATGAAGATTCGATAGCGCTTCAAGACGTTGGTACGATACGTGATAATTTCCGTGGCCCACCATGGGGTTGGTTATTTAAATCTTTGAACGAATTGAAAACCTGCGCTAACAGTATCGAAGCAGCAACGATGAATGAAATTAAAAAAGCTAAAGACGCATTGGCAAAAAATGGCTTTGTTATTCGGGTGCAACGTGACCGTCGTCGTTTGGCGACACCATTATTTGATGCCAATAAACATTGTATCGGTGCGATTTCCGTTGGCGGTACACCAATCAGTTTACCAGATGAAGATATACCTGAAATTTCTACAGTTTTAATTGAAATGACTCAATTAGCACAGGCAATATTAACGCCTGACCTAGCCGCGTAGTCACGCTGTTAGTGAACTCATGCTTTTACCTTGAATGGCACTGACTATCCATGCATAATAGGCCCTAGCCTATGCGTGATTTTCTCTATGAAGTTAATCCAGTTCCGCGTGCACTCGATACTGAGGCACTTAAGAAATATTTTAAGGGTATGCCTTTAGATCATTACATCGAGGGCTCGTATCGTCGTCGTCGTTTATCGCGATTCACTGGTCCAACCGATGCCTTGATTCATTTACCGCATAATACCTTTATGCAGGCTAGCTATGTGAACGAATTGCTTGGTAATATTCAGCGCGATTACGAAGAACTCGAAGAGGCCTTAATTGAAGAGCCGGCGTTCAAGGCCTTAATTCAATCGATGTATGATTTTTTTAATATGGATCCGCGCAGCACGGTTTTGGGCGTACATCAAATTCGCATTAGTTGTAATCCCAAAGAAACCGGTGAGCCAGCACCAGAAGGTGTGCATCAGGATGGCTTTGATTACTTATGTATCTGCTGTATTGATCGCGTAAATATTGAGGGTGCTGCAACGTGTTTTTATGCTAATCCAATTGGTGAACCCATCTATTCGGCCATATTAGAGCCTGGGAATATTGCCTACGTCAACGATCAAGCCATCTATCATTATTCCACACCGATTGAACCTAAAGATTCTTACGGTTATCGCGATGTCTTTGTAATTACCGCACGCTGTTTTATGGAAACACTTTGGTAAGAAACATTATTGATCAGCAGGAGGATGTATGAACTTAGATGATTTACGCAGCCAATTTCCTGCACTCAAACGCACAGATAATGGTCAGCCCGTTATTTGGGCTGATGCACCCGGAGGCACGCAGGTTCCTGATCGGGTTATCGATGGGATGTCGCGCTTTTTACGCCGTGGAACAGCAAATCTACATGGTGATTTTGCAGCAAGCGCAGAAACCGACGCAATTGTTGATGAAGCGCGTAGTGCGGCATCGTTTTTCTTTGGCACCAATAATTTAGAAGAAATCCACTTCGGCCAAAACACCACGAGCTTACATTTTGCGCTGTCGCATGCGCTTGCACAAACCTGGAATAAAGGCGATGCGATCATTGTCACCAATTTAGATCACGAAGCGAATATACGCCCATGGGTTTTAGCCGCTGAGTTGCGCGGTGTTGAAGCCCGTGAATGGCAGGTGCGTGAAGATGCGGCGCTGCACTTAGAAGACTTAGAACAATTGATGGACAGCAGTGTCAAATTTGTTGCGGTGACGGCGGCAGCAAATGCGCTCGGTTCAATTATTAAAATTAAGGATGTTGCCAAAGTCGTTCATAAAGAAAAGGCGCTCTT
>JANQLF010000267.1 GCA_028280785.1 Planctomycetota bacterium | reverse complement strand
CTTCGATAAATTGCGTAGCATTACCGCCGAGGTTGCGAAATTTAATATCGTCTTCATTGGTTAATGCGGAACCTAAATAGGCCGCTAGCCAGCCACACGGTTGTAATGCCGTTTCCAATAAAACCGAAAATGGCATTGATGGAGTGCCGCCTTGTTCGTTGGCATCAAAATACCAAGCATCAGGTGGAACATCATAGCGAGCAACGATAGTGCCGCCGGCATCGAGTTTCCATTGTTCGCAGTCACGAATCATGGTAATGCGATTTAAAAATTTAAATGGATCGCGCGGGAGGCGGGCAATGCGCCGTTCATTATCAAAGACAGCGTATTTATCACCAAATGCCTCGGATGGATTACCTTCAGCGAAAGCGGTGATTTGACGATCGGTAAAAATAGGGGTGTCGCTGGCAAAGTCAGGGTCATGCTCGAGTGGATTAGCTTGTGCACCCCATAACGCATCAATATCCGATTTACTCAGCCCAGCAATTTGTACTGACATATTTTTCATGTGCACAATCGCTTTGCCGTCGCCGTACATGAGTGCGTCAGCAATGCAGTATGGTTTTTCATCACTATCGCAGTAACCAATTTCTTTAATGGTTAATTCATAGGTTACCATTTTAGTGCTTTGTAAAACCTGGCCGCGACATTTAAGGATTGATGAAATGCCTGGGATCGGTTCGTAATGAATCTTATCCGCTTCACCAATCCAACCCATGCGCATTAAATAAACACGAAGGGTGTGCAGACAGCATTCGTACATCAGTGTGCCGGGCATAACCATGTCATCGCAGAAATGACAGGTCAAAAACCAATCATCAGGATGAATATCTGCTTCGCCAATTATTTGACCGAGGCCGAAACGACCGCCATGTGGAATGACTTGTTTAATGCGATGAACCAAACGCATGCGTCCATCGGGTAGGGTCATTGGCTTGGTGAGTGGTAAATTTTGAAACTGAGGGCCAAAGCAGCTTAAATTACCATGGCGTAATTCTTGTAATTGTAATTCGCTAAATGATTCTTCGAGCATCTGGGCCGGATGAACCCATCCTTGTGGTGCAACGCCAGGCGTTTCCTGTTTATCCATTTTAGTCAGGACAACACCTTGTCCGGCATCGAGTTCTTCTTGAGTAAAGAAGCCAGCAATGCCTTTGCGCATAGTTAATAATAATTCACCATTAACCGTCGCATCGAATTGGAATCTAAATAAATGTGTATCGCCTTGTTTGAAGAACTCTAAAACTTGAATATTATAACGAATATAGTTACCGGGTCCTGGTAATTCGCGGTGGAAGGTCACTTCGGCATCAAGGAGGCGGTAGGTGGCCAGTCCTTTAGTGATGAAATCAATACCTAAATAACCGGATAAAAATAAATCCGCTTGCCCGGCTTCAACCGCGATGCAGGTAGGAATAACACCGCCGTCTAAATACCAGGCATCTTCTTTAATGTCATGCTCGGTAATAACGCGACCCGAGGTCATTGACTTAGCTTCACCTTCAATGCTCATAATACGATGGGCGAGCATTAATGGTTCATCAGGAAGGCGCACGCGAGTTGGGTAAGAATCCGCTTCGGCAAAGTCCGGTAAAACATTGCCAAGTTTGCCAATAGCAATTTCCATGCATTGATTGTAATCAAAGAGAACCGGATCACCTGAAGGGGACGGATTGACTGGATGTTGTGTGCTTGGCGCTGTGTTAGGTTCAGTTACAGGCGCTACAATTGTTTCAGCGCTAGTAACAGAGGGTGCTGGTACTGCACCGCCAAGTGCCTGTAATTGCCATTGGAGTGCTTGAGCGATCTGTGTGTTTAAAGAATTTTGTAATTGAATAAACCGTTCGTGGGTTGCCTGCATCGCTGTTTGGCTGCGCTGCAATTGTTGGATGACAGCTTGCTGAGGTGCTACTACTTGGCTGCTTGCTTGTGTGGTAGGTGTTGGTGCTTGAGGCGTAAATTGCGGCGCTGCTTGTTTAATTGGTTCAGCTTGAGTAGTACTTGGTTTTGGTTCAGGTTTTATCTCTCTTTTCACCTGAGGTTTGTTAACTTTTTCAAAACCGGTTTTGCCATTGGCAACGCTGATGAATTTTTTGTCTATGTTTTCTTGCAGTGGCGATCCGTAGAGGGGATCCAATTGACAATCGATGCCAGCCATGTGCATTTGTGCGAGTACGTGCATGGTGCTGATGCTAGCATCTTGTCCAAAGACACTGGCGCTGACTGCCAGATGATCGCGATCGCCGAGTGTTTGTGAAATCATACGGGTACAGCTAGAACGCGGACCCATTTCAATAAACAAACGCACGCCATCAGCGTAAGCTTGATTAATGACGTTGGCGTAATTAAACGGCTCTAAAGCCTGGCCGACAATCGAATCTGCAGCACTGTCTGTATTTACTTCATAAGACTTGCCCCAGATGCCTGAATAAAAGCGAACACCCTTTGGTGGCGTGCAATTAAATAAATGTAAATCACGATATGGTTTTTTAACAGGAATCGCTACTGGACAGTGAACGGTGGTCACGCCTTCAATCGGATGTGCTTGGCAGCCGATTTCATCAATTAATGATTGGACTTCTTTAGCATCACCGCCGATGACACATTCGTTTGGGGTATTCACAATTAATAAATAGGCGTGTTCACGTTTATCGAGTTCGTCTTGAATGTCTTCTGCTGAGCGATCGACAACAGCAATAGACCAATTTACTTGTTTATCGTTGTTCCAGGATTCCTGAACTGATGTGCACGGACCGGCGAGTTGTTCGGTAAATAATGCACTATCGAGAATACGCGTGAGCATTTCATCGCGGTCAGTCCAAGTTCTGGTCGAGAAGAATCCAGCCGTTTCACCGAGACTATAACCAATAACGGCGTTTGGTTTTAATCCAAATTGGGTTAATGAATCGGTTATCATGGTGCCACAGCAGACTTGACCAAAGATGACATCACGATGGTCCATTCTGTCGCAATTATTTTCAGACCAAAAACGACCTTCGGCGAATTGCGAGCGATGTTTATTACTTTCCTGGTCCTGTTGTGCATAAACCTGTGGCCAGTACATACCGGGACCGGCAGCCATTCCAGCAAAATGATTTCCAGAGCCAGGATACACAAAAGCAATTTCACCAGCCAATTTAGATTGATCGACTAGGTAATAGGCTTTAGGGCCAATGACATCGGTGTCATTCTGTATTGCGTTACTTAATTGCTCGATGTGCTGGGTGAATTCAGCTTTTGATTGAACGACCAGGCTGCAACGCAAAGCGGATTTTTGTTCTTGGCTGTGCCACCAGTGATGTGCGGCTTCGTGGAGATCCGCATATGGTTCACAGAAATGTTTGAGTTCTGCTACTTGTTCAAGGAGTTCGCTTTTATTTTCAGCTGCGCAGAAAAATAAGGCAGCTGGAAAGTGATAATCGGGATGCGATTCGTTGCTTACATTTTCGTATTCACGTAAGATAGCGTGCATCGCATTGCCGTCACAGCTAAAATTAGAGACACCGGCATGACGTTGATCGCTCTCTTTATTGCGTAGCCAATAATGACTGTCTTTATTGCTATAGGCCTGTTCGCCAAATGGATAAGCATTTTGTTCGTTTGATAGGTGACGTTGTTGTGGAATTAATCGATAATGTAGGCTTAAAGCTGCTTTGAGAATATTCGCTAGACCACTTACTGCACCTGTGTGGCCAAAATCATTAATGGTATTACTGATGGCACAGGGGTGAGGTCGATCACGATTTTCCAATATTTTATTATATGCAGATAATTCAGTGTGATTTTCTGAAGCATCACCGCTTCCTTGGCATAATAAGAGATCAAGCTGATTGATGTCTTGCTCCGTGTAGGCTTGTTCGAGGCAATGCTCTAATGCAGCGTGTTGCGGTATGCCTTTGTTAATATCTGCACTATGAGAACTGTGCACGTTTTTAATGCAGGCGTAAATAGTGTCGCCATCGCGCTCGGCGTCGCTGAGACGTTTGAGAATAAATGCACAAGCGCCATCGCCGAGTATACTTTGTGAAGCATCGTTATCGAAAAATGAAATATCTTTTCCAAGCTGACGACGTTGATGATGACTATGCGCAGCTCGTAGTTCAGAGGCAAAGTCAACCGCGCCGACTAAGGCTTGATCTATTTCACCACGGCGCAGTGATTCGACGCCCATCTGTAGGGCTTGCATGCCGCTGCATTCTTCGTTTGAAATAGTAAAACTAGGTCCACCGATGTGTAAGGCACGGGCTACACGACTCGCAACGATGCCACCAAGAGCACCCATAGTGCGATTGGCCGTAAGCGGCGGATAAAATTGATCGCGCAGTGCTTTAGTGAAAGCCTGTCGTTGTTCAGAATTTAATTCTTTGCCCCAAGTTTCATTGACCTGATTTTGTAATTGCCAACGAAAGTGGAAATTACAAGTGTTCGGATCCAGGCCTATGCCAATGTAGGTGCCGCAACGATACAGGTTTTCCTCTTCGATTTTTGCGTCGTCCATAGCATTCGCGGCAACGTTAAGCATTAATAATTGCTGTGGTAGGCAGTCGCTTAATTCTGTAGGTGGGATGCGGAATCGACCAATTGGAACGTCAACGTTATCAATCGAATAGGTTTTTACCTGAGTAGCTAATTCTGAACCGTACCATTGTGCGGGTGTTTGCGGATCTTTATGCTCGTTACGATTAAATAATCGATTATCGATTTGTGATTTTGAAGACCAATCACCGAAATGGGCATCATAAGCAATAATTGCGATGTCTTCATCATGATACGGATTATTGACGCTCGGCGCCCGTTCTTCGTTCACCCATTCCTCAAGTAATAAATGAGCATTGATACCACCAAAGCCAAAGGCACTGATCGCAGCCCGACGTGGATGATCAGAGGGGCTCTGCCATTCTTCTGTTTTTTGTAATACTTTGAATGGACTTTGTTTAATATCAAATTCACTAGATGCCTGATTGTAATTTGCTGTAGGTGGGAGTTGTTGGTGCTTAAGCGCAAGTAGCACTTTGATAATACCTGCAGCGCCAGCTCCGGTTAAGAGGTGACCGACGTTACTTTTAACTGAGCCAATGATGCATTGCTGATTTGCTGCTTGGCCATCCCATAACTTATTTAATGAATTAAATTCGACAGCGTCACCTTTTGGTGTGCCAGTGCCGTGACATTCGATTAAATCAACGCAATTAACTGGCCACTGACTTTGAGCGTAGGCAGCTTGCATCGCGCGATATTGGCCTTCGCTAGCTGGTAAAAACAAATTACCTTCAATATCATTACTGAGTCCAGCACCAGCAAGACAGGCGTAAATGTGATCACCGTCTTTTAATGCATCTTCCAAACGCTTCATGACTAGTATACCGGCGCCTTCACCAACAACTAATCCATCGGCTGCATTACTGAATGGAGAACATACGCCACTAGCAGAAAGAGCATGTAATTGGCTAAAGCCCATTTGTGTGTATTGCGAATCAGGTCGTGATAAGCCACCGGCAAGCATGCAATCAACGCGACCACTAATTAATTCATCGGCAGCATATTTAATTGCATACAGAGAAGAGGCACAGGCCGCATCGAGCGTGTAGGTTCCT
This sequence comes from Planctomycetota bacterium, assembly GCA_028280785.1. Taxonomy (GTDB): domain Bacteria; phylum Planctomycetota; class UBA11346; order UBA11346; family UBA11346; genus JANQLF01. Next base: position 29,622 of record JANQLF010000267.1, on the reverse strand, counting down.
GCGCTAAGGCCGAGTGCTTGGGCAAGAACGCCAGCAGGCAAACCAGCAACATAACGATTAAGTCCATCGATATCATGCTTCGGAATTGCAGGCAGATCCATGGCTTTGCAAAATAAATCGCCAAGGATGTCGTCGGTATATTTAGAACTGTATTCGGTCGGTAGGGCAATATTACCAATAATGATGCCGGTTTTATCTTTGGCGACGTTTTTAGTTTGTGCATCTAGCCATGCGTCACGACCCGCATGCAATAACAGATGAAACATTGGATCGAGTTTATCGACCAAGCCTTTATCGATATCGAGACCATTTAAATCGAGTTCGAAGCCGTCGATCAAACAGGCGCGCTTAGAATAAACGCAGTCATCAGTAACGCCGTCGGCATAGCAATCATCGGGTGCAACGCTCCAGCGTTCTGCGGGAACTTCACGCGCTGCCGACATGCCTGATGCAATTAAGCGCCAGAAATCATCGAGCGTGGGTGCTCCGGGAAAAATCCCGCCAATGCCAACAATGGCAACGCGTGCTGATTGCTGTTTGCTCATTGATTAGGAGTTAATTTCTTCGCGTAGGGTGTTGCGAGTAAAGCTATCTGACAAAGACGGATCAATGACGCATTCGTAATCTTCAATTTTCGCAATAAGTTTGCCGCTGGCATCAACAAATTCGATATCAGCAATAGCAGCGTGTTTTTTAGTTGAACGTACACGAGCGATTACCGAGCAGCCATCTTTAGGAAATTGTGATTGATATTGATGATAATGCCCAACGCGAGTTGGTAGTGATGCGCTATTAAATGTTGCGTGGCTCCAAACAATCATCGCTTGGAAAGCGACGTCTAAAACCATTGGGTCAGCGTACCAGCCTTTGCGCATGGGTTCTTTAATCCACGCATCAGCACTCGGTGCAGGTAAGCTGGTACAGACAATGCCTGAGGCATCGCAATGTTTAATATCAATGATGCCTTGCAGATCACCACCATGAAACAGGCGTAGGTCTTCATAAGGATTGCCAGCAGGGGCTTCACTTTGTGCTGTTGCTTCATTGGATGCTTGTGCTTCAGGTAAATTATCAGCGAGCCTAATTACTGCACGTGCATGCAGCACATCATTGTGTTTTAATTCGACTGTGCAGGTGCCGATGCCTTTTTCCCAATTGGTGTCACTAATGTGGAATTGAAGCGGGTAGCGTTCGCCGGCTTCAATAATGACACCTTTAAATATGGAGAGGCCGTCCATGCCGTGTAATGATAGACCTGGATTTTCGTGCATAGCCGCATGGCTTAACCATTCCATGATTACGGCGGCTGGCAAAACAGCGCGATGATTCATGACATGTGAACGTAGGAATGGGTGGGAGTCTGTAGACAAATTAATTTCGTAAGCGACACGGGCGCATGAATCGAATTCAGTTTCTGGTTTGCTTGGACTTGGTGCTTCATCATCACCGAGCAACACGATTTCAACAGGTCCAGGGCCAATGCTGAGTTCATCACAGAGATATTCCGCGCCAGCGTGACAATTAATAACGGCAACGCCTTCGCTCTTGAATAATGCCTTGAGTTCTTTGGTGACCATGCCGCCGTCCCAAGGACCCCAGTTGATGCTCAGTACCTTGCAATCACTGCGCTGTTTTTGTTCTTGCTGTGCGAATTTGTTTAACACTTCATTCGCAGCAGCGTAATCACATTGGCCTTTGCGACCAAAGCGCGCTGTAGATGAGCTGAAGAATACCATGCATTTAAGTTCGTCTGCGGCGCAAGCTTTTAATAAGTTCTGTGCACCATGTACTTTGGTTTCCCAAACAGAGGCAAACTGTTCAACGGTTTTATCAAGGATAAATTTATCGGCGAGGACTCCAGCGCCGTGAATAAATCCATCAATGCTGCCGTTGGTGCCACGTATTTCATTGATGCAGTCGGCAACTTGTTCTTGATCTTTAACGTTAACCGAATGATAGCTTACATCTGATCCGGCATTTTTGATCTCAGCAATCGTTTGGTGAATTTCACGATTAGCGAGAATTTTGGCAGTTTGTTCGTTAATCGCTTTTGGTGTAGGAGTGCCAGATTCCCAATTTTTAATTAATGCTTGCTTGATACTCGCTTCATCGGAGCAATCAGCTAAATAGGCGGCTTCCTGATCAGGTAATGGACTGCGACCAAGTAAGGCGAGGTTACATCCGAAGCGACGGGCCAGTGCTTTGGCCACATCAGCCGTGACACCACGCGCACCGCCACTAATAACTACTGTGTCGTCTGCAGATAGTAATTTGGTTTGGCTTTCAGGTACTGCTTGTGCTTCGATGTGTGTCGTGAATTTACCATCGTCAGTGATGGTAACTTCGAGTGGGCCAGCGAATTGAATTTCTTCAACTAAGGTATCAGCGGCTGTACCTTTGGCACAGTCTATGACTTTACAGTGGAGATTGTCGAATTCATGGCTAGCAGATTTAATTATGCCTGACCAAGCAGCGCTATATGCATGATCACAGGTTTCTTGCAGTCCAAAACCATTTTGATTGGTGATGGCTATGCACAACGCATCATCAGTGATGTTTTGCAGTGCTGTTTGGAAGTATTCAAAGCGATGATATAATTGGTCGTCATTAAATTCGTTTTGTGCAATGACAATAACTGCTTTGATATTATCGAGATTCTCAAGATCTTTTTTATCTGTAATGATGGTGCTCGTACAGGGGAGCGCTGTGCTTAAGGCCATGGCCAAACCGCTACCATCATCAATGATCACGCATTGATCATTTTTTTGTAATTCATTATGGGTGCGGTAGTCATCGATGGCAACTAAGGAAAGCGGCATGCGTTTAATGCTCGCGTTTTCGTCAATTGAATCATCTACTTGTACTGCAGGAGCGATTTGCGGTGCCGGGGCACTCGGTGTTTCTGAAATCTGACAGATATGATCGATGATATCTTTTAAGCTGCTGATATTACCAATTTCATCTGCTTGGACGACAGGTGCATGTGGTACTTGTTCTTGTAGAGCTGAAAGAATTTCCACTCGTTTAATCGAGTCGATGCCAAGATCGGCGTCCAATTGCATATTAACATCAAGCATTTCACTGGGGTAACCAGTCTTTTCAGCGACAATAGCAAGTAAGGTTTCGGTTAAGGCTACCGCGTCCGCACTGTTGTTGGATGCTGCAGAAGGTGCGGATGGCGCAGCGTTTGTCGGTGACGGATTAGCGGGTGCACTTGAGTGTTGTGCTAAATGATTGCAAACATCGCGTAATGTTTGTAGTGAACCCATTTCATCAGCTTGCACGGCTGGTAATTCTGGCATGGCTTCTTGAACGCTAGAAAGAATTTCCACGCGTTTGATTGAATCGATACCAAGATCGGCATCGAGATGCATATCCATCTCAAGCATTTCGATTGGATAACCAGTTTTCTCAGCAACAATTTTTAATAATTCAGCTTCTAATTGAGAACTGTCGGTGGATGTACTGGAAGCGCTGCTTGGAGCGGTACTGACATCTACGGTAGAACAGGCCGTAATAATATCTGCTAAACTGTGTATTTGTGATAAGACATCAGCTTCGATAGTTGGCAGATGCGGATGTGCATCCTGCAATGCTGAAAGAATTTCAACGCGCTTAATCGAGTCGATGCCAAGATCGGCATCTAATTGCATGTTGATATCAAGCATTTCTGGTGGGTAGCCAGTTTTATCAGCGACAATGCTTAAAAGCGCAGATTGAATTTCATTGTTATTAGTTTGCGCAGGTGCTGTAGCGGGTGCGGTACTTGGTACAACTGGTGCAGATGCATTGAGATAATTAACAATGTCTTCAAGTGTAGCGAGCAAGCCCATGTCGTCGGCGGCAACTGCTGGTAATTCTGGAACTTGATCTTGTAGGGCTGAGAGAATTTCCACGCGCTTAATCGAATCGATGCCAAGGTCCGCATCGAGATTCATGCTGAGTTGGAGCATTTCTTGTGGATAGCCGGTTTTTTCAGAAACAATTTCTAATAAAATAGGAGCTAAATTATTCTCGTTTGTCGTAGCGTTTGGTGAAGGTATCGATACGGGAGACGACTCTGAAATACTAGAACAATATTCTACAATATCAGCGAGCGTTTGGATTTGACCGATTTCGTCTGCTTGAATGCTTGGCAGGCCTGGAATTTCATCTTGTAATGCAGAAAGAATTTCCACGCGTTTAATCGAATCTATTCCTAAATCAGCATCAAGATGCATTTCAATTTGTAGCATCGAATCTGGGTAACCAGTTTTTTCGCTAACGATGCGCAGCAATGTGCTGGCGATTTCATTGGTGTTGTTGCTCGTTTGTGATGACGATGCAACAGGTGCTGGCGTTTCAGGAGTGCTAATTTGCGCAGGTGCTGGTGTTGGCGCTGCAACAGGTGTTGGATTAATCGGAGCGACAGCAGCTGGAGTAATTGGAGCGGGCGCTGTAATTTGAACCGGTGCAATTGGCTGTCCATTAAATAATTGTTGCTGTTGTAATAATAATTGCGTGATGCTTTGTTGCGCCGTTTCTTGGCTAGCAAGATATTGTTGATGCAATAGCGCTGTTTGTTCCTGCATTTGCTGCAGCGCATTAATGCTTTGTTGCGTTGCTTGTAAAAGTGCTTGCTGCTGTGGTGCAGGTGTAGGAGCGGGACTTGGTGCACTGGCTGGAGCTGAAGCGGCGGAATTACTATTTGTTGCAACTGGTTTGGGTTTTGGCGCGCTTGGTGGAATGTCTGGGCGAGCAGTCATATAGTTGGCTCCGCTAATGCGTACGGCCATTTTACTTGCTTGTTGCTGTGGTGCTTCGTAATTAGCGTCCCATGCGGCTAAATTAATGGTGTGACCTAAGGCTGCTATCTGTGCAAAACATTTTGCTAAATCAGCGCTGCCGTTTTTGCGACCTTTGCTGCTGTCTAAAGTGATGCAGTGATGTGCTTCATCACCAAGAATCGCACCAATTAAATTACTGAGTACATTGCCGGGGCCAATTTCAACAAAACAGTTGATGCCTGCTTGATGCATAGCCAAGATTTCTTCAACAAAAGAAACCGGATTTACCAGCTGCGCGGCTAAAATATCTTTGGTTGCTTTATCGTCGTTTGGATAACTGTCTGCGGTTTTATTTGCGTAAACCGGAGTAGCTGAACTGGTGAATGCAATATCATTTAAAAATTCACGGAATGGTTTTTCTGAATCCGCAACAAAGGAACTGTGGAATGCAGCGGCAACGGCTAAACGACGACAACGGAAATCTTTTTCAATAACTGCTTGAGCTTTTTCAATATCTTGCGTAGAGCCAGAAAGCACGGCTTGTTTGGGAGAGTTGCGATTAGCAATAACAATGTCCCAGTCATGCTTTGCGAGAACTGCTTCGATGTCACTTAATGAACCAGAAACAGCGAGCATTGATCCACGATCACCACCACCGCTAGCCATTAATTGACCACGCTTACACGACATGGCATAGAGATCGGCTTCATTAACGCGACCAGCTGCAGCGAGTGCAACTAATTCACCATAGCTATGTCCAGCAAATGCGTGTGATTCCAAACCGAAAGATTCGCATATTTTCCAGGCACCATAACTCACTGCGCCTAATGCTGGCTGGGTATAATTAGTTTGACGCAAATGTGTTTCTTGATGTTCTGCCGAATCTTTATCGAAAACTGGAATTGGGTAAATCGCATCGCTGAGACGCTGTAGGGAGCGTTGATCACCAAAGGCTGTATTGGCTTCATCTAAGCTGCTGAGCATTTCAGGATATTGGCAGGCAATATCGCGAAGCATACCAACGCGCTGTGAGCCTTGTCCTGGGAAGACGACACCGAGTTTTCCATCGGCTTTACCGCTTCCATAAAATGTGCCGTTCGGTAACGACCAAGAGCTATCGTTTTTAGACTCAAGTTGCCCTATTGCTGATTTTAATCGATCTTGCAAATCCTCGTTATCAAGAACTAAGATAAGACGGTCATTGTCATTTATTTTAAAAGTACCGCGACTCGTTTTTGCTAATTCACGCAGGTCAGTTTTGTCATCGACGGCTATGGCTTTAAGCGTCGCAATTAATTGATTTTTATTTGCAGCGCTCCAAGCGAATAAATGAATATTCGGATCCCAGTCTGCTTCGGTTTTAATTGGATTCGCTTCTTCAAGCACGCAGTGGAAATTACTGCCGCCAAAGCCAAGTGCGCTTAATGCAGCATGACGTTTATGGGATTCATGTTGAACCCATGGACGCTTAACGGTATTGAGATAAAGCGGCGCTGTGCCTGGATCGATAATGTCGAGTGGTTTATTTACTTTAATGCTTGGTGGTAAAACTTTGTGTTGTAAAGCGAGGGTGGCTTTAATTAAACTCGCAACGCCGGCTGCGGCTTTAGTATGGCCGATCATTGATTTAACCGAGCCAACGGCGCACCAGGTGTCCTCTGATTCTTGACCGTAAATCCCAGTTAATGCTTCGAGTTCAATACGGTCGCCAACTTTTGTACCGGTGCCATGGGCCTCAACTAATTCAACGTCTTTGGGGTCAACGTCGGCAGCAGCGTAAGCATTTTTTAATGCCTTTGACTGTCCTTGTGCGCTTGGCGCGTAGATAGCATTGCCAAGTCCGTCTGAAGAACTGCCGATGCCACGTAATACCGCATAAATTTTATCGTTGTCTCGTTGGGCATCGTCTAATCGTTTTAAAACTACAACACCGACGCCTTCACCTAAAATGGTGCCATCGCCATCAGCACTAAATGGTTTTGAATTTCCCGTTGGCGATAAGGCCGGTGTTTTACTGAAACACATATACATGAAAATATCATTAAAGGTGTCGACACCGCCGGTAATCGCCATGTCGGTGCGACCGGTATATAATTCCATCGCCGCTAAATGCAGGGCGCTTAATGAACTTGCGCAGGCTGCATCAACAACGCAGTTGGTGCCGCCTAAATCAAATCGGTTGGCAATACGACCAGCAGCAACATTGCCTAATAAGCCTGGGAATGAATTTTCCTGCCAAGGAACGTATTGGTGGCTGATGCGTTTGACCACGTCATCGGCTGTTTCGTCATCAACGCCGGCGTCTTTTAATGCCTTACGCCATTTTGGATGACCTAAGCGAGCGCCCAAAGGAATTACCAATTCAAGAGTGCCGGTAACGCCTAGAATAGCGCTACAGCGATCGCGATCGAATGCACGACCATCTTTTTTATCTTTACCACTTGCATAACCAGCGTCACGTAATGCATCACGTGCTGCAATTAATCCTAGTAAATGAGTGGTATCGGTTGCTTCTAAATTGTTAGGGGTAATGCCAAATTCGAGGGGGTCAAAATCGAGTGGTTCAATAAAACCTCCGCGCTTGGCGTAGGTCATGTCTGGTGCTGTTTTATCGTCGTCGAAATATTCTTTAGGATTCCAATGGGTGTCAGGGATTTCAGTAATGGCATCTAGCCCGGCTTTAATATTGGCCCAATAAGCATCTAATCCGTTGGCTTTAGGGAAACGACAGCCAATACCAACAATTGCGAGTGGAGGAGTCTGAGTCATAAGTCTATGCAAACCTTTCCAAAACATCCATGCTTAATGGTTTTTGTGCAAACAATGAAGCATGAATACCGACACCTTGCTGTTTCAGCATCTGTAAGCGCAAATGCAAGCAGCATCCATGTAATATATTATAAGCGACTAATTTAACGTTTCGATTTTCAGCTTGTTCCAAACATGAGTTTTTTGCCCATTCGTTAAAGGCACCCATAGCTGGGCCGCACCAGACTTGGTAATCCATTTGACGAGTGGCATCACCAGCATTTGCCCAGCGCGAAGATTTTCCTAAATACCAACGGAAAACGAGGGCCATTTTATGCTTCGGATCTTTTAAGGCCTTTTCAATTTGTTTAGGTTCGCGTTCATTAAAAAAGCTTTGTGTTTGTTGCCAGATATCATCGATCGAGGTTTTGAAGAATTGTTCTTCTAATTGTTTTTTGTCAGCAGGGGGAATGTCTTCAAGTGAAGCGCATGATTTATACAGGGTGTATAATTTTTCTGCGCGCATTGGGAAAAATGTTCCGCGCTTGAGCACCTGTAATTTAACGCCCATTTCAAACATATCTGCGGCTGGAGCCATGGTTACATCAGCTTGTTCGGTGCCAGCGAGCATTTTACGCACATTATCACTGCTGCCTGATTCAACACAGGCTTGGTTTACTGAGCCGGTAACAATGTAGGCGGCGCCCATTGAAAATGCTGCAGCAGCGGACGAAGGAGTGCCGATGCCGCCGCCGAGACCCAGACGCAATGAAACTGAATATTTTTGAGTTTGCTGAATTTGATCTCGCAAGGCTAAAAATGTTGGGAACATGCACAGTGCAGGGCGGTTATCAGTGTGGCCACCGGAATCGGCTTCAGCAGTTAAATCAACGGCCATGGGAATTTCTTTGGCTAGTTCTGCTTGCTCTGCAGTAATTTCACTTTTCGCTAATAATTCAGCAATCATTTTTTCTGGTGGTGGGTTCCACCAGCGCGTAGCGACCTCGATACGCGATGCTTTGGCGATAATTTTATTCGGTGCTTGAACAATGCCGTTGTCGTCACGGTAAATGCCATGAAGGCGATAGCGAATAACCGCAGGGGTTAAATTTAAATAAGCCGAAGCTTCGATTAATGTGATGCCACGTTTAATAAATAAATCGACGACTTTGCCTTCATGTTCCGGTTCATTGGGGCTGTGAATTAAATTTATGCAAAAATTATTTTCGCCGCAGTGTTGTTCTAAATAATCAATTGCGGTGTTTATGGCATCAAGCGATTGACCCGCCGCGCCATAGGATCCTAAGAAGCCAGCATTCGCTGAAGCAGCAACAAGTTCAGCGGAGGCGATACCATTGGCCATAGCGCCGCACATGTAGGCGTAGCGAAGTCTGTGTTCGCTGCAAAAGGTGGCGTCACCGAGTTGTTGCCAGGTGAGTTGGGGACAGAGCGCAGACAATGTTTGATCACCAGCGCTGTGGTTTTGGCCGGTGTTAACGGTTGTAATTTGACCGTCTGCACTGCTTAAAAAGAAGCTTGAGCGGGGGTCAGAAAGGAGTTCTTGAAGGCTTTCCTTGCTGTGCGTTTGTAAGTCAGAACTTGTGCAGAAGCCCAGTTCGCCTTTGCAATCGGTGAGATTGAGAAGCTGATCCTGGGTGCTATCCTTAAGTACTGTCATATAAAAGCCTTAGATTATTAGCTCTGAGCCAGAAAATGCCCAAATTTGGAGGGCCCAACACTGTCTGGAAGGCACTGCGCGAGTCAACACATGGCTGTGTCTGGACTTAGATCTGTTTTAGTGCTGTTTATGTGATGCTAGGGTGCGATCTCGACCTGTTCCTGATCTTCAACCTGGGGCATAGGTACTTCGTCTGATGGTCCATCTAGAACGTTGAGTAGTTCTTTCGGACTGAGGTCTTTAAGGGTTGTTTCTGAGCCTATCAGATCTAGTAGCTCGGCCTCTGACAATTCATCCCAATTGATGCGTGTCGATTCATTTTCAAGAAGACTGAGCAATTCAGCTGTTTCTAGGTCGGAAAGTTCTGGAGTGCTTGATTTTGGACTTATGCGTCGACTGCGCTTTCCACGCTTGCGTTTGTTGGTGCGCTTTCGGTCAATTTTTTCTTCAGCTGGTTCTGCCTGTTGCGGGTCGTTTGGTTCAGTGGATGTGGTAGATGTTTCGTACGTGTCTTTGGTTTGTTCTTTGCCAACGGAATCAAGAATCAATGCATCTTGTTCATCAGTCGCACTTTGTTGTTTATTTTTGGGCCATTCGAGTTGGAAAAAGAGGCGAACATTATCACCAAGTTTTTCATCAATTTTAATTTGTTCGAGCACTTCATTTGCAACAGCGAGCATTTGGCTGCCATCAGGCTCTTGTTGTTGTGGCCATTCAACATCTACAGCAAGGCGAATGCCTAAATATCCAGATCGCATTTTAGAGTTAAGCCCGAGCCTATTGGTGGCACGTAATAATTCGCTTGAGTCGCCCCAGCTACCGCCGCGGGCTACGCGTTTTTCGCCAACTCCAACAAAGTCGACTGCGTCTTGTGTTGGATAGCTGTTGTAACCATCAGAGCACCACTCCCATACGTTTCCGTGCATATCGTGCAAACCAAGGGCATTGGGTTGGCGGACTCCGACGTTGTGCGTGCTCTTATTTGAATTATCGCGATGCCATGCAATTTCATCAATAATAGATACATCACTTGGTCCCTGTGGGCCGGCATAAATAGTAGAGTTAAAGCCCGCTTTGCAGGCGCGTTCCCATTCAGATTCGGTAGGTAGGCGCGCAGGGAACTGTGGATAGGCTTTATTTATTTTCTCAAAAAAGTGGCGGGAATCTTTCCAGCTAACTCGTTCAACCGGATTGCGTTCCTGCTTAAATAAACTTGGATTGCTGCCTGTTATAGCTTGCCAAAATTCTTGAGTTACTTCAGTATCAGCGATCCAGTAGCTTTTTGTAATGGTATTGGATATTTGGTTTTCATCTGGTTCCTGCCATGGATCAGATGAATCTGCGCCCATAATAAAGGAACCCGATGGTATAAAGCGGAAGCGTAATTTAACAAATTTATCTTCATCAAATTTTTGATTATTTAGATAGTTTTCATCATATGCATCTGGAAGAGACCTTGGGTCAATTTCAAATGAATTCCCTTCGTCTTGATAACCATGTCGCGGGATGTGTATTTCAGCCCATACACCGTAATTGTCGCGACCGTATGTTTGTGCCCAGGCTGGTTTCCCAGGACCATTTATAATGGCAAGGCGTCTCGCCCATGGAACTAGATCGGGGTCGTCCATGCCAATGTTATTTACTAAATCTTTAAATTCTGCGTGCTTGGTGTAGAGGTCTTTTATGGGCAGGGTTGTGATGCCTGGAAGCACAGAGAGTTTTGTTTTTAATTCTTCGACATGTGCGATTTTACCTGTCCATCTTTGTACGCGTTCATCAGAACCACCGATTTCTTTTTTAAGTACATTAAGGGCATTTGTTGCATTATCAGGAATTGGTCTGACTTCATCCAGCGTGGTTAGGGCTTTTAATAATGCTCCAACTTTTTCAACTTTTTGTTTCCAAACTGCAACTTGGTTGTCTTCTTCACCTATTAAATCAATTAAGCGTTTGATATTTGCAGCGGCATCTTCTTGAAGGGGGATGGGCTCGTCTAAATGACGTAGAGCTATTCTAAGATCTTTAACTGCGGCTAATTTAGCAGTATAGCGTTTTGCGTCAGGATCGTTTTCACCCATGACCCGTGAGAATTCTTTAATGTCATTTGCTAAGTGGTCGAAATTCACCTTTTGATCTACGATTTTTAATCGTTCCTTCAATGCAGCCCTTATACCTTTGTCGCGCTCAAGCCTGGCATTATATCTATTTTCTTTTTCAGCACCAATGGCTTCAAGTCCGACAGCTTCGGCCAGTTTGGCTCGGAGCGAGGCGTCTTCGACTACGGTTAAGGTTTTGCTTTCGTCGCTGGAGAGTCTGCCTAACGAAATGTTGAGGTCGTTAATCTTTTGATTTCCGTTGTCTAAAATTCTGCGATATTGTTTTCTTAAGTCATTCTGTTCACCAAGTGTGATGGTTAATTGTTTGAGCTGACCTTCTTGGCGATCAATTACGGATTTCTTGAGTACCAGATTTTCGTCCAACAATGATTTAAGTGCGTCTAAATTTTCTTTATGAAATGCGTCAAAGGCCACCAAAGAGGCTCGCCATCGTTCTAGGTCAGAATCTTTAACTTCTTCAGTTTCTAGTAATGGTTGTAATTCTTCAATGTCTTTCTGATATAACTTTCTATTAATGAGCTTCATGGATTCTTTTGGCGTCCGTTCGATAGCCGAAAGTTTTTCTTTTTGGGTATTAATGTACTCAAGTGTGGAAGTAACTTTTCTGTTCCATGCTTGGAACTGGGGGCTTGTGCCTATTTTTAATTCTAACTGAGCTAAATTTGCGATAGATTCATTACGCATTTCAAAGAGTACGAGCTCGTCATCACCCGTTTCATCCAATACTGCGAGTTTTTTCTTCAAAGCGCGAATTTCATCAATCTTGACTTGCCATTTTGCTATTTTTGCGGCGTCATTATCCTCAGACAGTTTTTTGTTTTCAGAAATGAGAGCGTCAAATTTCTGCATCTCTTCATCGATGTTATTTGGTAAGTCATTTGGGGAATCTAAAATACCAGTAAGAAGTGATCGTTTGTCATTAATTTCCGCACGTTTCGTGTCTCTTGCTTGTTTGCTTTGCAGCTCGTTGAATCCCCAAATACCAACGACCAATAGTGCTGCGGCAACAACGGCTACAATTTTGAGCAGATTTCGCTGTGCCCAGCTGAGGTTTTCTTTTCTCGCTTCATCGGCACCAGTTGATAATTTTTCGGCCAATAATGCTTCAAGTCGGTGACCTTCTTGAATTTCCTCAAGGTCTCGGATTAATTCTTCTGCTTTTTGATAGCGATTTTCAGGCTTTTTCGATAATAACTTGATAACAACAGCCTGAATGTCATCCGTCACAGTCGGGACGAGCTCTTGAGGCATCTTAGGTTCTTCAAAGTTGTGCTGATAAATCAAAGCATTGGGAGTAGTGCCATCAAATGGGCGCTGACCGGTGATGAGTTGATAAAACACCACTCCGAGACTGTATAAGTCAGAACGCTGGTCGACTTCGTCTCCACGGCCTTGCTCAGGACTTAAGTAGGATGGCGTACCAACTGCTTGACCAGTCATGGTCAATGAGCTTTCGCCCATGACTTTTACAATACCAAAGTCAGCGATTTTGACTTCGTTTTTGTTGGTGACCATTAAATTGCCAGGTTTAATGTCGCGATGGACAATTCCATGCCGCGCTGCTTCTGCTAAACCACGAGCAGCTTGCACAACTAAATCAGTAGCCTCGTCGCAGCTGAAATATTTACCTTCGCGCCCACGTTCTTTTATTTTATCAGATAAATCTTCGCCATCGACGTATTCCATAACGAAGTAATTATTATCGCCAGATACACCAGCTGCGAATACGTTAACAATATTTGGCGATACTAAGAGACTGGTGGTTTGCGCTTCTAATTCGAAACGCTCACGAACTTTATCGTCTGCAGCAAGGTGAGGGGCTAACACTTTAACCGCACATTTACGATTCAAACTCATTTGCTTAGCGCGATACACTAAGCCCATGCCGCCTTCACCAAGGACACCGCCAATTTCATATTCGCCCCACATTTCACCAGTGGCGGGACCTTTGCGTCCTTTTAAATGCCAACCGGCATCCATACCTTTACTGCTGGTGGCGCCTTGTGTTTTCGGTTTGCTTTGATCAGTTAAAATAGTTGCGTCAGTTGCGGTATCGGAATCTTTTCGTGGGATAAATGTTGCTTGCGTGTCTTCTTTAATTTTTCCTGAAGGCATGTTTTGAATGGTTGCTTCAGAACCGTCCCAGTCGCCATCGCCAGTTCCCATTTGCATGGTAGCTTCAGAACCATCCCAGTCGCCATCCTGTTGCTGACCGCCAGTATTCATTTGTACAGTTGCTTCGGTTCCGTCCCAATCGCGTGATGCTGTGTTGGGTGTACCCATCTGTAACGTAATATCGGTTCCGCTTATGTCGCCTTTATCTTGGCTGGTGTCCATTTGCAAAGTGACTTCGGTGCCATCCCAATCTTTGGATTTATTTGTGCCAGTATCCATTTGCAGAGTGGCTTCAGTTCCATCCCAGTCTGGATTTTTATTTGCACCAGTATCCATTTGCAATGTTGCTTCGGTACCATCCCATTCTTTATCTTTATTAAATTGGGGTGCATCCATCTGCAGTGTTGCTTCATCCGTCCATTCTTCGTCGTCATCAACGTTTTGTTGTTGTGCATTGTCAAATTTCGGCGCATCCATTTGCATGGTGGCTTCATCTGCCCAGCTTTCGTCGTCATCTTCTTCAGGTTTACTTTCTGATTCAGTATTTTCTGCTGCCGTTGATTCCGAGGTGTTTACTGGAGTGTTGGTATTCTGAGGTTCAGGACTTGCTTGTTCAGTCTCTTCTTGATTTACCTGTTCTTCAGATTCATTTTTTTCTACTGCTGCAGGGATATCATTATTTTCTTCTTCCGCATTAATTTTATCTTCAACTTCATCGTTTGAACTATCTTCTTCTGCCACGTCTGCTGTGGGAGTGGAAGCGGTAGGCTCTTCGTTTAATTTCCATTGGCCACTACTTGCAACATCTGCTGCATGTTTTTTCTCTTCTTCCCAGCCTTCCGGTTTTGGCGGTTCAGCTTTTAATAAAACATCTTCTTCATCGACGCTAACTTGTGCGGCGATGGGTTTTAAATCACCAGGTGCAGCAACTGTAATTTGATCATCTGGTCGTTGTTGTTTATTGAGGCTCGCTTGGAGCATGCGCTTTAATTTTTGTAATTGGCGACCGAAATGTGCTTTTTCTTTATTTTGGTCATCACCAAGATCATTGAGGTGTTCTTCGGTTGTGCTGATTGCTTTGTTTAATGCATCGATTCGTGCTTGGAGGTCATTTTCTCCAGGCAGTGTAAACAGTTGTTCCAAAACTGTTTGTTCTTTTTTATCCTGATCTTGTTCAGGAAGATCCATCGGTTCTTGGTTGTCTGACATAAGATATTACAGCTTAAGATTTTCCGGGGGATGTATGGCGAATTACGCTGCGAAGAATTTGCTTAGGTCAAGTGAAGAATCAATTGGTTTTCTGTGATAATGCGCATCTGCATTTGCTATGATATTGCGCTTGAGGGAGGATCATTAGTATCGATTATTCTCCATGAAAAGTGAGACTATGATATCTTATCCCGCTGTAGAAGCGCTCACCCATGCGGTCGCCAAGCGCCAGTTATTGGATAAGGAACAAAGCAAGCGCCTTGGAAATATGTTAGTCCAAAATGGTACTGTGGACCTCCTGGGCATTCGTAATTGGCTAGAAGATTCGAAGACGGTAAACGCTGATTTGGTGAACTCTATTCAAGAGTTGTTGCCTAAAGCAGATACATTGATGTTTCAAGATTATCAGGCATTAGCACATCTGGCCGAAGGTGGGATGGGCACCCTGTGGTTAGCGACAGGTCCAAATCGAGATAATATAGTCGTAATAAAAGCTTTGCGTCGAAGCCTGGCAGAAGGTGAAGAATTCATCATCAGATTCCAACGTGAAACTGACATTATGATGTCCCTTACGCATCCTGGTTTGGTCAAGTGCCTGGATAAGGGTCAGGCCAAAGATGGCACACTTTATATGGTACTTGAGTTGGTCTCCTACGGAACGTTGAAGGACTTGGCTAAGATTGAACCGCTTGAAGAAATCACTGCTTTACAAGTGCTACATCAAGTAGCTGATGTATTAATTGAGGCAGAAGAGCATCAATTAATTCATCGGGATATAAAACCAGAAAATATTTTTGCCGCTCGTGATGGACGGGCGAAATTATCTGATTTTGGCTTAGCGCGATCGACCAGCGAGGAGCGTACTGCGCTAACGATGCAGGGGGCTTTGGTTGGAACGCCCTTATATATGTCGCCTGAACAAATTATGGGTGACGAAAATTTAGGCATAGAGTCGGACATCTATGGCCTCGGAGGCGTGCTTTTTTACGCCTTAACTGGTCGCGACCCATTCCAAGGTAAGATGCATGATGTGATGCATGCCCATCAAACCCAGCCTCCACCAAACGCATCTGAATTTAATACTGCTGTTGGTGAAGAGACAGACTCGATTATTAAAAAAGCAATGGCAAAAAAGCCAGAGGACCGCTATCGCAGTTCTAAGGAATTGATGGAAGCAATAGCAGCGCGATTAAAGAGTCTGGGCACAGCACCAATTACTTCGTCGGAGGCAAATAAACGAGCAACCGATTATGCTGACGAAGAGCCCATTACAAAGGAAGAGGCTAAGCAAGAGCTGGATACATTGTTAGTCTCAACTAAGGCTCATATTCGTGGTAAGGATGAGCGTGGTGGCAGCAGCATCATCAATAATGGCAGTACTCCAGCCGGCGAAAATTTAGCAGCAACAGTGGTTCAGAATCCAGGCCCTAGCGAAGATTCTTACGTCGGCACTTCTTGGCCAACGGATGGTCCGCCATTAGGCGATGATGCGTTGACTGGCTCAATCGATCGCGGTGGACCGTCGTTAATTGGAGATATCGATAAAGCTATAAGTCATGACTGGATCTCACTTTCTGAGAGCCAGGGCTCATGTTTATCGATACTCTATGCGAGGACCCGATTGTGTTTAGGGAAAATGCGAGAGCCGCCAGTTGACCTCTCGCTGCGCAATTACCCTGTAAATGTTCACAAAGCTGCGTGCCAACGTGTCAGTCGTCAGCATATGGTCGTTAATTACGATCAAATGAAGGGTAATGTAACAGTTGAGGATTTGGGCTCAGGCAACGGAACCATGCTTAATGGCCAGCCCTTGGTACCAAGCAATCCTCAAGAGCTGACACCAGGTCCAGAACATATTCTTGTCGCGGCAGGTACGATCAGCCTTCATTTACGGACGATTCCTAATCAGGGAGGTACGACAGAGCTGGTTGGCTTGGAGCGCCCTGTTTTGGAGCATCCGTGCGGCATAGAGCGCAAGCATGCGTGCGACTCGGTGATTTTAACGAGATCCGAGAACCGCCCCGAGTTGTCCTATGCAATGGTTTTGCGTCGCTTAACGATCGGTGGTGTTGGCTCAGATTTAGCATTATCTGGCTCAGTAGGCACAGATGCTGTTGAAATTGGACGTTACAATGGCCGTTGGATTTGGCGGCGTGTTGATGGTAATCCAAATGCGGATTGGATCGTCTTGATGGAAGGCACAGCATTGCAATGCGGTGGCAAATCTCTAACAGCCTTTCCGGCACATTACGGCTGTTTCAGATAGGGTTTATGTTAAATCCGTATAAATAATATCCAAAAATCCGACAGAATTGGTCATTGAGAAGCGCAAATTAATTCCATAGTCAAGCACTTCGTAGTCATCAGATTTTCCATGGAAATTATATCATAGAGGTCGATTTCGTGCCCAGTCTTCGAAGTTTGCTTTTGTTGTTGATGCTCTCGTGCATAGCTGTGCTAAATGCAGCAGATCGAACCTGGGATGGTGGTGGAGACGGTGTTAGTTTTACTGACGCTGCTAACTGGGATGCGGATACATTACCAGTTGCAAATAATTCATTAGAATTCCCATTGGGATCTGGCGGCAGCCTGTATATTGACTTAGGCGGTTCGAGTACGGTTGCTCTTGATGATATCTCAGTGACAGGCACCGGTGATATTACGTTTTTCTCGAGCGGTGGTAATTTTACATTGCGAAATGACCAAGACGTAACTATTGATGTTCCTTCTGGTGCTATAGCCAATTTTAATGTCAGTTTTATTAAAGATTCTAGCAATGATCTCATAATGGATAATAGCTCAGGTGGTGGGGAGATAATTCTCAATCACGGTAATGTTGGTTTAAATTGCTTAGTCGAAATTCAGGACATGGAAGTCACGATTACTAATGCAACTGCATTGGGCGCAACGGGCGCAGGACAAGAAACGTTTTTAAATCATGCCAATGCGGTTTTGGTTTTTGAAGCGATTAATGGCACGGTTGCTGAACAGGTGAACGTTGGCAATGCAAGTGCAAATATTTATGCCAATGTTAATGGCGGTGAAACGACCGAATTATCTGCGGTACATACAGGAAATGTAGCGGCAACATTTACTAAATTTAATGGTGGAATTCTGGAGCTTTCAGGCTCATCAACTTGGGATTTGAATTTTGAAGTGGCGGATGGCGCATTACACCTTTCTGATACCAGTGATGCAGGTGACGGAACGGTTACGGTCCACGCTGGCGGATTACTTTTGGTTTCTGGTTCAGCGGGTGTTGCAAATGTAAGTGTCCTTAATGCGGGTACGGTTGAAATCGGAACTAGTAGTGATTTAACGGTAGGTACGTTCACGCTAGCACCTGCGGGAATTGTCGAACTTTTTGTTGATGATGACGGCGATGAGACTGATGATGATAATGCGCAAATTATCACTACTGATTTGACGCTAGATGGCGTCCTCTTGGTGCAAGCAGGAACATTTGATCTAGTCAATAATTATGCGTTATTTACTTACAGTAACTCATTAACAGATAATGATATGTCGATCAGCTTTCCAACGGCAACGGCTAATCGCTTTGAAATAGATACCGTGCCTAATCCTGATGAAGTTCAGTTGGTCGTTGGGAATAGAGCACCAAGCACAAGTATAAATACGGTCGCTCTCAATGAGGATGGTATTTTCGTGTTTACTGAAGGCATGTTTAATTATTCCGATCCAGATGGCGATGCGTTCGCTGGGATTAATGTCACGATAGCTGTTGCGAATGGCGAATTATTCAACGATGGTGATGGTGATAATATTAATTCTGGCGAAGATGTTGGTACAGGTTTTGTAAGTATTGCGGATATTAATGCAGGGCAGTTAAAGTTTTTACCAGATCCGGATGCGCACGGTTCTGGTTACGGAAATTTCACCTTCAACGTTTCGGACGGTACGGATACGAGCTCAGCAGTTTTAATGACTGTGAATGTAAACAGCATTAATGATGTCCCAACATCTGCCAATGGTACCGTTACTGGTGCTAATAATGCCACTTTTAATTTTGCGATAAGTGACTTTAACCGTGGTGATGTGGAGACACCAGCTGCCAATTTAATTATAGAAATCGAAGCGCTCGAAACCAATGGTGATCTCGACTACAATGGTAGCGACGCGAATATTGGCGATCGAGTAGATTTTAATGGTGGAGATACCTTGGATTTCACACCGAGTGGAACTGATTCGGGCTCTCCTTATGCATCCTTTCAATTTTCCGTGTATGATGGTGCTGATAACAGCGCTACCTACACCATGATTGTAAATATTAGCCCACCGGGCAATTCCGCTCCAACATTGAGCGCGACAACGTTGAACGCTGTTGAAGATACCGATTTAATTATTAGTGCTGGTATGCTTGGTTATGCTGACGCTGATGGCGATGCATTAAATAATTTAGAGATCGTTGCAGATGCTGGCTTGGGCACCTTGTATATTGACCTAAATGATAATGGAGAGGTTAACGGTGCGAGCGAAGAATTGGTTAACACTGAGACTATTAGTAAAGCACAAGTTGATGCCGGTCGTTTCAAATTCAAACCTGCACAAGATGCCAATGGAAATAATTACACTACTTTTCAAATATTAGCAAATGATGGATCTACTGATGGCGGTGCTTCTACATTTACCATAGATGTGGCCGCTGTTAATGATGTTCCATTTGCTACCAATTCGACGGTGGCAACTCCGGTGAGTACCAGTTTAACGTTCGATCTGAGTGATTTTGGCTTCAGTGATCCCGCGGATTCTGGTGATACCTTGCAGTCAATAACCATTCTTTCATTGCCGACAAATGGCATTATCGAAGATAGCGGCGCTACTGAATATGTATCGGGTGATTTGCCGATTACGTTAAATGGTACGGATATCGACACCAATAATGATTTGGTATTCGTGCCAAACCCAGGCTCAACGGGTACGCCATACGGAACATTTACTTTTACCGTAAATGATGGCACGACTGATAGCTTAAATACTGCAGTGATGTCAGTAAACGTATCCGGTAATTTTGTGTCATGGGATGATGGAAGTAACAATGATGACTGGGATCATGATAGTGGTAAAAATTGGGATCCTGATGGCATACCTGGTGTCGATTCTGATATGATTATTGATGAAGTAGCGGTCGACCAACACATTAAAATGAATGTGAACTCCAATCCAATTGCAAGTTTGCAACTCACGGGCACGGGTGAAATAGAAATACGTGAGGATGTGGCAGGTTCTACTTTAGTGTTTTCTAGCACCTCAACTTTAAATATTCCCGCCGGACTGACATTCGATGTGCAATGTCCTATTGATATTGTATCCGATGGTACCTTAACGGTTACCGGTGGTGGTACCTTATTATTGTCTGATGATATGGGTGCTGCGATTACTAATGATACGATTATTATTGGTCCTGGGGTTACGCTTGCTGGTGAATGTACCTTAGGCAATGTTGTCTTGCAAAATGGTGCAATTTTACAACCAGGCGGTTCAGGAGACGGCCAAATTATAGTTAATAATTTAACCTGTAGCACTACTTCGATTATTGAGATGGAATTAGATAATGATGCGACAGATAATACTGACGATGATAGAATAGTTGCTAATGGTACTGTTGTGATGAATGGTTTTTTAGATATTCAAGGTGGTTCATTAGATTTATCAAATTTATACACATTATTTAGTGGATTGACGACACCAGCTACAGGCAGTTTCACCTTACAGATGCCAGGCGCCGATCCTGGTGCAATTCAAACAACGGCATCGACTATTTTACTCGGTGTCGGTAACCAAGCTCCAAGCGTTACAGGTGCAACAGTGCCTACTAATGAAGATACTGATGTACAAATTACGACATCACATTTGGGTTATAGCGACCCTGAGCCTGATCCTTTAGACTTTATTACCGTGACTAGTATAACGGCGACGGGTACGTTTTATCTTGATAATAATTCAAGTCTAACTTTTGATGGTGGTGATGCCACGGTGGGTGCAGGGGTTATTCAGGACACGGTGATCGCTGCTAATAGATTGCGCTATGAACCAGCGCTCAATGACACATCGAGTGCAACGTTAGATTTTACTGCAACAGATGACCAGGGAGCAACTTCAACATCGGGTACAATTACAGTTACGATTAATCCCCAAAATGACCCACCGAGTTTTGTAAGTTCTCCAGTTTTAACGGCCACTGATAATACCTTATATACCTATACGATTCAGGTGACTGATCCCGAAACAGCTGATGGATCTCTCGTTGTTACAGCGCCGACTCAGCCAGCTTGGATTGTAAATTTAATTAATATAGGTAGCGGTAATTGGACTTTTTCAGGCACGCCATTAACACCAGATATTGGTAATCATCCGGTCATATTACAAGTGTCTGATGGTTCATTAACAGATACACAAAATTTTGTAATTACGGTTACTGATGGTAATGCAGTGCCAAATCTGCCTGCATTCGGCACGTATTTAAGTGCAATTAGAAACCAGCCGTTAACGCTTGACTACAATACTATTTTATCGCACACCATGGCTACTGATGCCGATGGTGATACGTTAAATTTTAGAATTATTACATTAGGTACAGGCACACTCGTTTCACTTCCTTCTTTGGTTCCTGTAAATGTTGGTGATTCAATTAATCCAGGTGAAATTTGGCAATGGACTCCGCCGGTTAATGTTGAATTAAGTACGGAAACTGCATTTAGTATTCAGGCTAACGATGGTGCATTAGACAATGGTATTACCAGAGACTTTGATATTTATGTTGATACTGTTGATTTACCACCAGAGCAGGTTTTTCTGGGAACTAACAATACGGGCATTATTCAATTTAATAGTTTGGCCCAGCAAAATATTGCAGCAACAGATTTATATTACTATGACCCTGAAGATACTGGCGGTCCGGATTTTCATTTTAATGGGCAGCCTGGTTGGGTGAATCCATATCCTGGAAAAACCACACAACCAGTTAATGAGGCAAATGTTGTTTATACCATCACAAGTCACCTTGATGTGAATGTTGGTGGTTTGTTCCTTGGTGGTAGTCCAACGCCACTTGGTTTGAATGACACCTTTACGCAAGAAGACATCATGAATGGTGATTTAGTCTATAAGCATAGTGGTGGTCAATTTGACGGTAATGCTGGTGATGATCAATATATATTCACTATTGATGATAGTAATGGTAATCAAATTACCGGTGTAACGCTTAATTTAGATATTGTGTTTAGTACCTTGGCGCCTGTCGTGGATTTATTTGCGCAATCTGTGGGCGGTACTAACCCAGGTGCTTTCTTCTTTACGGAAGATAATCCTATAACCTCAACGCACCCAACTGGATTTAACGATAGTATTCAATTATTTACCCAGCCATATGTCACAGCTGGTGACTTTTATTACGACGGCGGTGAAATGGTTATATCAATTATCGGTGGGGCCGCCGACGCAGGTGACAATCTTTATATAGTAGATGGTGCGGGATGGTGGTTTGGTGGCAATACAATCACCGTTGGTACAGGCAGTGTACCAAACCGCATTATTTACAATAATACCACGATTCCACCAATATTTAATGTTAACCAAATTGGGTTTATCGACACGGTAGAAAATGGATTAGCTGGTCAGGCCTTGCGTATTTCATGGACTGGGCAAGGCGCATTTATTATGCCTAGTCGTGAGATTATTCGTGACTTATTATCAAGAGTTGCCTATCGTTATATCGGCGACAATCCTCCAGCGGGTACTAGGCAAATCCAAGTCGCAATCTCTGATAGCAATGGTGTGTTTGGTTTCGGTACTCGTGATTTAGTAATTAATTCGATTAATGATCCGCCTACAGCAATTCCAGGACCATTGACATTCACAACCATTGATGGTGCCTCTGTGCGAGCTGTGTTCGCATTATCAGATCCAGACAATCCTGTGGGTGATTTGGTTTTACGTGAAGTTACGGGGCAAGAGCACAATCCATTAACTGGTGATTTGGATATTAATGACCCATTTGCTGGGGCTATCGATTACGAGCATTTCAATGGTAACCCGGGCGATTCATTCCAGCTTGAGGTCTTTGACGGTGCTGCGGCTTCGAGTGCAACAACTGTTAATATTAATGTGGTAACCATTGATGCTGATGGCCCGACGCTTGAGAGCGATGCGCCCATGGAAGTAGAAGAGGGCGTAAATTTCTTCTATGCGCCTGTTGTCGACGATTTGTGGGAGACGAATAATGGCGGTGCTGGATCCGGTTATAATTTTGCATTGGCTGGACAGGTTCCGGTTGGATTGACCATTAATGGCAGCAATCAGTTGCAGTGGATCAATCCTGACCCACAGGCTATTAAAAATGCTTCTTTTGGTATAATTATTACTCACATTGACTCTGGAAAAATTGGCTATCAACCGGTAATTATTACCGTTAAAGAAGATTTATCGGGAGGCGGCTGATGTCTAAGTTATTGCTCATTGGTTTGTCCTTATCGATAGTCCTCTGTTCCTGTGGATCGGGAAGCAGTGGTGACGGTTCTGATTCGGATAGTTTTCTTGGCGGTGCAGGGGTAGTACTTGCAGAAGTACTTATTCTAGACGTATCAACGGGAAATATCGAATCGCGTGTTTCATTGCCTGCTGATGTAACAACTAATTCCGCTTATCGTTCTTCAAAAATGATTTTTGTAAAAATCAATGGCGGATCAGTGAATCCTGTGCCTTCGGCGAGACGAGTAGATGCTGATGAGGATACAGGTCAAATATCGGTTAATACTTTTTATATGTCCATTTTTGAGGTGACCCAGGGACAGTGGGAGCGTGCCATGGGTACGACTCCTTGGATTTTTCAAAACTCGGACGTTGTAGTGCCAGTGACACCTGCAAATGACATTCCAGCTTATAATTTATCACGTCTCGATGCAGATGATTTGGCAATGTCATTACGATCAAAATCGATTCAAGACATTGATATCCCTACGGATTTGCAGTGGGAGTATGCCTGTCGTGCTGGAACCGATACACTTTATAATTGGGGAAACTCAGAATTGTTGAATGATATCGCTTCAAATGCGAATGTTTACCAAAGTAACCTTCGCGGTCTGGGTCCAACCGCAGCTGGTGATGAAACGCCTGATGTTGCAGTGGATAGAGATCCAAATTCGTTTGGCTTATATGATATGCATGGCAATGTCAGTGAGTGGACTAGTGATAATAAATTACGAGGCGGATCTTGGGCGGATACTGTCTTCGTGGCGCGATCTGCTAATAAATTAGACATTAACGAAGATACACCGCATCCATTAGCTGGTGTACGATTGGTCATTAATCCTTAGGAATATAATTTAAGCATGAATAAATTTTTATTGTCGACTCTATTGGGCGCTTGCTTGGTTAATGCTTATTCCTCGGAATTAGTTATCAAAGATATTTATCTATCTACCGAATTATTACCATCTGACTTTGATTATGATAATTCGTCTGATCTTCAATCAGTAAGTGGGTCTGATGAATTTGATTCATCATTTGGAGCAAGTCTTGGAGCGATGTATTCATGGAGTTTGCCAGGAAGCAGCAACGGTTGGTTAGCTGGTGGCGAAGTTACGATGCGTCAGCAATCTATTAGTTCCGATAGCAGTACTTCCTCGTTCGGTATTCGTGGTCTCGTCGGCTATGCATATGCTTATAGCGATCGTTATACCTTTACCGCAGAGCCTTTTATTGGTTTTGGGATAACAAATATGACCATTGACGACACCGTTAATATCGATGGTTTTGATATGGATGGCACCTACCTTGAATATGGAGTGCGTTTAAAGTCAATTATCACTATCAATCATCAATGGCAGGGTTTTGTGAGCCTTGGTTATTTCGTCTCTGATACCTCTTTAGATGGTGGACCTGATAGCTTTGAGAGCGAATTGGAATCAGCAGGTCTCTATGCGTCATTTGGACTGTCGTGGCGTTGGAACACGGCTCCGTGGACTTTAGAGTAGGATTGTAATTCTCCTGCGGTTGTCATCCTCGGCGTATGCGATCACATCGACAATCACTTAATGTACGTGGGCATAAACGACTGCGTAAACGTGGCGGCAATAATCCCAATCCTTACAAAAAGGCACCATTGGCTCGCAATAGCGACGGCGAGCAACGGGTAAGCAAAATTATGGCTCATCGTGGATTGTGTAGCAGGCGCGAAGCCGAGCGCCTCATAGATGAGGGCCAGGTCGAGCTTAATGGAACGATAATCAGGCAACAGGGTGTTAAGGCATCGTGGGATGCAAAAATAGTTATATTAGATCGCGGGCAAAATTGGCTCCATCAAAAACATACGATTGTATTTAATAAACCACGTGGGGTCTTAAGTGCTCAGTATGATGATGAAGAGGGCACGGAATCCTGGCAATTATTACGGGCTGAAAATGGTGACGCTGCACCTGAAATATTGAAAACGGTACTAGATAAACCTTGGTCGTTTCATGTGGCTGGACGTTTGGATAAGGATAGTCGTGGTCTGTTGATTATGACCCAAAATGGGCGTTTGGTTAAAGCCTTAACGCAGGGAGCGAAGGTTGAGAAGGAATATCAAGTTGTCGTATCGAGAAATGTGACGGCACAGGATATGGAGAAGCTGCATCAACCAATTTTTTTCGACAATCAACCCTGTTTACCTATGCGCATTGATAAAACTGGTTCAAAAACCTTGCGTTTTATCATCAAAGAGGGTCGTAAGCATCAAATCCGTTTAGTGTGCAAGGCAGTGGGCTTACGCGTGAATGACTTGCGACGCGTACGCATTGGTCCGTGGCGCATAGATGATCTGGCTGAGGGCTCTTGGCGTGCGCTCAGCGCTGATTCGGTGCAGCGATTGATTCAACAGTAGTCTAGTTGACCTTTGTTGGTGGTTTCCGCTTTGTTCAAGGGTATATAATTCAACTATGAGTCAGCTGCCAACGGTCGATGCCGATAAAACTATACTCGAGATTTGTGAGTCAGTAGCACAGGGCAATATATCAGTAAGCGATGGTCTCAATTACATAGAAGAGCGATTGAAGCCGACTTTGGCCGATCATAAGGACACCAATAAAATTACTGTTTTGGCAATCTTAACTGTCCATCAGTTGATACCACGTAGCGAAGGTGTTTTTTTAACTGATGAACAACTCCACGAAATGTGGAATAACAAGCGTGAGGTTATCGATCAGCATCCAGCTATGCAGATGTCTTTTTTGGTTTTATCATGCATGCAATTGACCTGTATTGGCGCCATGCGAAATGGTGCTAAGGCAATGGGGCAAACCTTAGATAGGTTGTTGCCTGATGAAGCGCGAGATAGTCAAGCAGACCTTAACTGATTTTATTCGACGTTAACGCCTTTTTGCTCTAACGTGTCTTGAAGCACTTCAATAATATCGTCGACATCTTGCTCGTCTTGGTCAACTTCAAGCTCGGCTATTAATGAATTATCCTCGCCACCAGGAGTTGGGATTTTCATGGTTGGGCCTGGAAAGTGTTTAAGCGGCATAATTAAATCACTGACATCAATCATACGAATTTTGCGTTGGCCAACAGGTTCTTCGAGTGAGAAATAAATAGCTTCATTCATGTACGTTGCGTGGACGTCACCGAGCTGCTTGATCCATTTTACTAATGATGTGGCCTTCATGTTTTTGGCCTTAAGAGTAATCGTTTTGTCATTAGTTGCACGAAGCTCTGAGCCAATGACCACATTGATTCCAGTTAATTTCTGAAATTGATCAATTGCATCGACCAAATCAACATCTTGAAAATCCACAGTAACGCGAACGTCCATTTTGCTAATAAGACTTGCCGGAACTTTATCGTGTGAAGGCGCATTAACGATTAATGTGCTCTTATTAAATCTTGAGAGGATAACCGAATCGTCAGCACTAAATAGGGGGCTGGCGATGAATAAGATAATAATCAGTGTGCTTAGCATGCGCATGATGATTCTCCTCGGAATGTAAGCGATTTAGCGATCATATAAGCTAGGAAACCACTATCTATTAAAAAACATTTAAAGTGCATAACGCTGCGTTCAACAGTGTTCTAACGTAAGTTATTATATATAAACTATTTAGATAATTGATATGATTTAATCCAGCTGCGTCCGTATGCTTTGTGCTCGATTTCGTTTAAGACTGCTGGTGCTTGAGGACAGGGGAAACCTGTCTCTCCACGCATCAGGAAACGCCCATGTTGGCTCAAGGCATTGGCGCAGTGCTCCATGAGTTCGAGCAACTGTTCGTGATCCTGCTGGTACCAAGGGAAAGGTGGGTCCGCATAAATAAGGTCGAGATCGGTATAAGCGCTAAGCGTTTTTTGAAAATCACCAGGGCAAATAATGCATGACGATGGATTTTTGAGCGTTGCTTTATTGGCTTCGAGACATTGCAGCGCTTGTTTATTATTTTCACAAAAAATTACTTCTTGCGCCCCACGGCTTGCTGCCTCGAATCCAAAAGAGCCAGATCCAGCACAGACGTCCGCAACGCGTAAATCATTAAGATATTGCCCGAGTGAATCAAATAAAGATTGCTTGATGCGGCCAAGTAGAGGCCGCGTGTGTTCGCCAGGTGGTGCTTCTAATTTGCGCCCTTTCCATTCTCCGGCAATAATGCGAACACTCACCACGACACCTGTTGATTAATACTGGAATATATCTCCTTAAGGTCAGTCCAAAATCCTGGATAAGTTTTTGAAACACAATCGGGATCTTTAATGGTAACCCCTGCATGAGCTGCGCCTAAAATTGCAAAGCTCATCGCCATTCGGTGGTCTGCATAACATTCTATATGAGCTGCTTGTATTGGTTGTGGTACGATGCGTAACCAATCATCACCAAAAGCAACGCTTTGTCCTAATTTCTTTAATTCGTTAACGGTCGCCGTTAAGCGATCGGTTTCTTTAATTCTAATGTTGGCAATATTTTTAATGGTAACCGGCTCTTTACAAAGTGGTGCAATTGCAGCTAAGGTCATGACGGTGTCTGAAATGTGATGCATATCTATTTCAATTCCGTCTAATTGCTGTGGTCCGGTAACTTTAATATAATGAGGAGTTAACTCGACTAGTGCACCCATTTGTTCAAGGACGCGAACAAAGGCAACGTCACCCTGGAGTGAATCACCATTTAAATGTGGTACTTTAACGCTGCTTTGTGTGGCCGCAGCCAAAGCAAATGCATAGCTAGCAGCTGAAGCATCAGGCTCAATGTGATAGGATAATGGCCGATAAGATGAACAGGGGTGGATGGTAAAATGATCCCCATGATCATCGATATGACCACCGAAATCCTTAACCATTTGAATGGTCATTTCCACGTATGGTCGGCTAACCAAATTGCCTTCAATATAAATGTCTATTGGTTGTGGTGACATTCCACCAATCAACATGAGTGCTGAAAAATATTGACTCGATTTATCGCCAGGAATACGGACCGTTCCTCCATTTAAGCCACTGCCATTAACAATAATCGGAGGGCATTGAGTGGGGCATTCAGTATTGATAGATAATTGTTCAAGCGCATCGCATAAATCTTTGATAGGCCGTTTTGCCATGTGCTCATCACCAACGAGGGTTGTTCGTCCCTGTATAAGAGAGGCGAAGGCTGCGAGGAATCGAACGCTGGTTCCACTGTTGCCGACGAAGATATCTTCTCCGCTTGGCTTGAGATGCTGCTTCCCGCCAGAAACAAGCATCGTTGTGTCGTCGATGTCTTTAATTTCGATGCCGAGCATTTTGAGCGCATTCTGCATATGCATTGTATCATCACTGCGCAATACACCTTCGAGCATGCTATTACCATCTGCTAGTGCGGCGAGGATCAGTGCGCGATTGGTTAAACTTTTGGAACCTGGAATAGTCCAAGAGCAATCGACAGATGTGTTTAAGGGCACTAATTCAATAGGCATAGCGGACAAATGATTCAATTTGGAATGGAGTAGGCAAGTCCGTCGCTGCTTATGTGTTTGTGCGCTTGTGTGATGTGGCCAGTTTTTATCTTACAATATATGAACCGAACTGAGACTGGTGGTCAGATTGTTAGTATACCTATAGCAGAAGATCTTGAATCAGCCTTAGCAGATTTATCAAGCTGTTCACGCAGTGACGCTATAGATCGAGCCAAAGCAGTGCTCGCAGAAGAGACTCAGCGAATTGAGTCTTGGATGATGGATCAAATAAATGAAGTGACCGGTTGGGATGTGTCGGTGCGCTTAACTGCGGTTACTGATGTTGTTGTTCGCGCATTGGCGCGTCGTGCTTTCAAGGAAGCGCCGCCATCAATGTGGTCAGAAGTTGGTTTATTTGCAGTAGGTGGATATGGTCGCGGTGAGTTAAATCCAAAAAGCGATTTAGACGTTATGGTTTTCCATAAATCAAATCATATTCCCGACTGGTTACAAAGCGCGTACAACGAGTTGAATACTTTATTGTGGGATACTGGTTTTAAGGTTGGTATCGCAATTCGCGGATTAAATGAATTAGATCATTTGATTAGAGATGATTTTGTGACGGCGACAACTGTTTTAGAACATCGGATACTTCTGGGTGATGGTTCTGTTGATCAATCAATGATCGATTTATTGGATAAATTTCGCAAAAAACGCAGTAAGGCATTTTTGAAGTATAAAATCGAAGAACTGATGGAGCGTCGTAATAAAGCTGGCGCTTCGATGTTTACGATGGAGCCAAACCTAAAATCCAATCCTGGATGTCTCCGTGATGTGCAATTGCTATATAACATCTCTTTTATTGTATTTGGTGGGCGAAATCTTTATGCGCTTAAAGAATTGTCCGCAGTTACTGTTGAAGATATTCGATCCTTGTTTCAGGCCAATGCACACCTGTTACGCATGCGTTCATTGCAGCATTTTTTCCATCAAAAACGTCAGGATGTATTAGAGCTCAAGGATCAGGTACGGATTGCTGAGCAATTGGGTTACTCCGGTTATAGTAGATTAAGTGCTGT
>JANQLF010000223.1 GCA_028280785.1 Planctomycetota bacterium | reverse complement strand
CGCGGTCGTCCAGCGAAGAAAAAAGCTGCCAAGAAGAAGGCTAAGAAGGCTGCTAAGAAGCGCGGTCGTCCAGCGAAGAAAAAAGCTGCCAAGAAAAAGACAGCTAAGAAACGCGGTCGTCCAGCGAAGAAAAAAGCTGCCAAGAAGAAGACAGCCAAGAAAAAGACTGCTAAGAAACGCGGTCGTGGCCGTCCGAAGAAGAAGTAATTCTTTCTTGCTGACTTGCAAAAAGCCCTGTCCTTGCGACAGGGCTTTTTTTTGGTTATCTACCAGCTCAAAGGAGATTCATCGTGGTTCTAGCATCTGCATTAGTAAGCGCTGAGTGGCTTCAGCAGAATTTGGACTCGGTTGTTGTGCTTGATGCAAGTTGGCATCTACCTGCCAAAG
This sequence comes from Planctomycetota bacterium, assembly GCA_028280785.1. GTDB lineage: Bacteria > Planctomycetota > UBA11346 > UBA11346 > UBA11346 > JANQLF01. The sequence continues at coordinate 20,602 of JANQLF010000223.1, read as the reverse complement.
AGCGTGACGGACGTACTGAATTTGAATCAGAACACATTCCAGGCGCACGTTACTTTGATTATGACAATGAAATTAAGGACCATGACAGTGAGTTCCCACGCATGATGCCGAGTGCTGATTACTTTGCTGAGCAAGTGTCAGCTTTAGGTATTTCAAACGATAGCACAATTGTCATTTACGATACCAACGAAATGTTCTCAGCACCTCGTGCTTGGTGGATGTTTAAAGCAATGGGCCATGGCGCAGTCGGAATTTTAAATGGAGGGCTACAGGCGTGGAAGGATGCTACTTATTCAATTGAATCCGGAAGCACGTCTAATGTTTCAGTTGGCCATTATACTGCGAATCCACAAGCAGATGCTTTTGTTGACGCAGCGTACGTTGGTGCTGCATTAGAAAATGATCAGTTTCAAGTACTTGATGCACGTTCACAAGAACGATTTGATCAGGCACACATGCCTCATGCGGGCAATTTACCCTATTCATCACTTATAGAGAACGGATTCATCAAAGATGAGCAACGTGTTGGTGATATAATTTCTGCCAATGTGCATAATGATAAGCACTTAGTCTGTTCATGTGGTTCAGGCGTAACGGCGTGTGTATTGGCTTTAGGGGCATTCATGTCGGGACATAAAAACATCAGTGTCTATGATGCTTCCTGGTCTGAGTGGGGTTCGTCAGACGAATTCCCTAAAGCGTAATTACTGCTTCGGAATGATTTCCATCTTGTCGAGCCAGATGCTGCCTTTGGGTTTGTGAAATTCCAAAATGAGTTGGATGCTTTTGCAGGCGCGAACAATTTGGATTGTCTTGCTGTAATCTTTCCAATCTTCGCTACCGGCGTGGGTGCCAACGCCTTTCTCGGCTATCATTTCACCTTTGGCGTCAAATTGTTTGAACTTGATCATGAGTGTTTGCCAGGATTGGCCTGCGGTAACAACGTTTTCTAGTTTAATCTTATAATTGACTGTGCAGCTAAGTGCTTTTTCGGAAACTGGGAGCTTGGCGGTAACTACGCTCGAAACACTTTCTTTATCAGCCGTGAAGAAGAGGCATTTCTCACCATCATTACCGCCATCAATGACTTGAGCGATAGGCTTTTTGGGATTTGAGAGTGTCCAATCAAGAAGGGCATTCTCGAATGAGCCATTGCTGAGTAAGTTTTCGCCATCAGCAGTTACGCGAACGCTTTGTTTCTTGAAGCCACTTGCGTCTATGGTGGCTTTGGCCTTGGCAATATGCTTTTCTATCATGTCTTTATATCGACGATTCGCTGTTTTGAGTTCCTTTGCGAGCTTCTTTTCCGTGTCTTTGCCAAAGGATCCCGCTTTTAATCCAATGATCAGCGGCTTGGGCGGGGGGTCGCCTTCTTCTATGCCTTTTGACTTACGATGCTCTTGATCTTTAACGGCCTGTTCCCAGTTGGCCATGAGCTGCTTTTCCAGTTCTTTGAATAGGAGCACTTCGTGTTTGGATCCAGTGTGATCAAAATACAAAACTGCCATGTCATCATTATAGGCAGGTAACTCTGCGTCCTTTGCATGGAGCCATTGGGTGCAGATGCAGAAAATGATAATTGAGCCGAGAAGCTTGCACATAGCGCATTCCTTTGAATAGATTCCATGACCGTAATTAGACGAATAGTACTGTCTATAAATTAGTCGAGTATCTCGTTCAAATGAGTGAATAACAATTTATTACGATTTGAGATGTTTATCGAAAAACGCTAATGCTGTGCTGCTATAATCACCCCAATCACTGATCAAATTAAAGGTATGGGGAGCGCCTTCGACAATTATTGATTGATGGTCGATATGTGCTTTTTCCAAAGCTGCGTCTAAAGCATGAAGATTATCAATGTCGACTGTTTGGTCATCGGTGCCGTGCAGGCTTAAAATGGGCGGACAGTCCTTGGTGATATAGTCAACGACTTTTAATTCGGGAGGCCGAGTCGTTGGGCCGTAGAGATTAATGACTGCTTGGACAGATGTGTCACCAATACCATCAATATCAAAGTCATTGGAATGATGGCTAACGCCGAGCATTAATGACAAATTGCCGCCAGCTGAACCGCCGATTGCGCCAATGCGCTTGGCATTGAGTTGAAATTCTTGGGCATGTGATCTGAGCCAATGCACGGCTTGCCGACATTCTAAGAAGGCATTACGAATTTTTTCGCCGCGATCAGCTCCTTCCTTTGGGGCAAGGCTGTAATTAATGTTTATGACCACGTATCCATTATCGCAGAATATTTCTGACATTTGTGTTTGTCGTAGTTGGGACTTATCGCCGCCATGCCAACCACCACCATGAATGACCACTACACCTGGATATCCTTCAGCTGGGGCAGCGCAGCTTGGTTGATAAAGGTCGAGGATCGCTTCTTCGACACCATCGATATAGGAGATATCAGTTTTAATTGGCATGATCCCATGATGAATGGTGCGAAAAGTAGACAAGTCATGTAAATCTATAACAGATCAGTAACAACAGCAGAGCACATGGTCGAAATTTGTGGTCTTTCCCGTCACGTAAGGATCTGTATCTGCATTAGTCTGGTATGCATATGCAGAGATTGTTCAGCCTCATTGGGTTATTGCTGTGTTTTATTCCCTTGCAACTGCTTGGGTTGGATGAAATCACTTTAAACTCTCCATTAACAACGACTTACATATCTAAAACCGGACTCAGTGCTGATGCACGTTCAATTCAAGCACAAATCAGCGTGCCTGAAGATGCTCCCGCAGATTTAGGCGTCGGTGCTTACATAAAAGACGACGATGGAACTTGGTTTCAATTACCGCACGCTCATCGATTAACGCCAGGTCATCATCATCTGCACTTTGACCTCTGTGAAGAAGCGCAGTGGCGTAGCGAGCCGGGTCTCATGCAGTGGTCAAACTATCAACGTGACAACGGTCAGTTTTTTGGCTTATATTTTTGGTCTGAAAAGAGCAGCTCTGCAAAAATTACCATTCACTCGATGCGTGCTATTAAAGAAAATATAATCGTAACCCCGCAAGAAAATTACGAACTGATTGATATATCAATTGAATCGTATTCGGAGCAGACAGGTATAGCGAAAGCAGAGACCGGTAAGCGTTGGTCGGTTTATTGCAATCCAGTTCCATTTCCATCGAACCCTTATAATGCAGCTGATACCACTGTCGATTTAATTATTACAACTGAAGCTGGTCAAGAACTGCGCTTTCCTTGCTTTTACAAACAGGACATGATTTTGTCCGAGGGAGGCAATCACGAGCGAGCCCAAGCAAATGCCATAGCACGTTTTTGCGGGCGCTTTCGACCCATGTCGCCCGGGTCTTACCAAGTAGCACTCGAAGCAAATTGGTTAGGGGCGGAGGAGCCAATTGTTAAACGCTATGCACTCTGTCGTTTGGAGGTCAGTGGTCCGCAGTGGGATGAATATGTTCGCGTTGATAAACAAGATCCGCGATTTTTCTCTGTCGGCTTAGGACAAGGGCAGTTTTATTGGCCTCATGGTTTAAATATTCAATGCATATCTGATAAACGCGCTGTTCAAAATGTTCAAACTAATAAAACGCCATTTCGCGGTTTGCTTGCTTATAAAGCATACTTAGACCGTTTGGCTCGCGCTGGTGCAAATAGCGCAGAAATATGGTTATCTTCTTGGAATTTAGCCTTGGAATGGAATGACGCTTGGACTGAGCAACACGGTGTTGGTAAATATAGTGAAGCTAATGCTGAGCGTCTTGATCAATTATTGGATTTTGCCTGGCAACGTGGTATTCGCGTCATTTTGGTCATCAATAATCATGGTCAGGCATCGCTGCGATGTGATCCTGAGTGGAAGCAGTCACCGTATAACAAAAAAAATGGTGGTTGGTGTACACACCCGTCTTCAATGTTTACCGATGAACGGGTGAAGCATCAGCAGGCACAATTGCGCCGTTATATTGTTGGCCGCTACGCAGACCATCCAGCAATTATGTGTTGGAAAATGTGGAGTGAAATGAATTTAACCGGTGCTAAGCGCCACCAATTGTTAGCTTGGCATGCACAGGCGTTTGATGCGTGGCATGCTGATGATCATTATTACAGACACCCAGTGACCTCGCATTGGTGTGGAGATTATCGCGTTCCAGATGTTAACTTGGTCAAGTTGCCGCAAATGGATTTTATTGCTATCGACGCTTATCATAAGCAGAAATTTTTGCCAAAATTATTGATGAATAGTACCCTCGATCCAAAACGAGGCCTTGGAAAATATAATAAGCCGGTGGTCGTGACGGAATTTGGTGGCAATTGGAATGCTTGTCCAAAACCGCAATTGCGAGCAGAGCATCGCGCTGGTGCATGGTGTGCGCTTATGAGTGGTCATGGCTCTGGACCGCACTTATGGTGGTTTGAGTGGGTAGACCAAAAAGATTTGTGGCAGCCTTATCGTGCTATTGCTAATTTTTTACAATATGAGGATTTGCGTGGTGCAAATGCAGAGTCAAAACAATTAAGCATTTTAGATAAACAGAATAAAGATGCGCAAGCAATAATCTGGAATCGTGCATGGGTCCAGGAGCATCAAGCAAGTGGATATATCGTTGACCATGCATGGGCCAATGATGGTTTGAAAACTCCATTGCATCGTGGTTATCATATACATGTAACGATGAAGCCTGGGACTTATCGCATTGAGTGGTGGGATGCGAGTTTAGGAGTCTGTATCCAAAAGAGCGAAGGGCAGGTCCAACAATCTTTATTGAGCATTCCTATTCCAGATTTTAGACGTCATCTCGCATTTAAAGTTCGTCCATTACCTACGAATGAGAAACTTTTGGGAAAAAATGTCAGACAGCCGTAATCACTAGATTATCTAACATGCTTATTAATATGCTTTCATGAAACAGATTCTTCTTCTTATCTTAGCGGCAGGTGTGCCGTGGTCATGTGGCCAAAACGAAATTCAGGCGCCAGTTAATCAGGTGGCTCAAGAAGAGAAAAAAGCTGAACGTAGTCGTGAACAGCAGGCTTGGCAGCTTATTCAAGCTGGTGCTCAGTTAATTGATGTGCGTTCACAGGCAGAATACGACGCTGGGCATTTTGATAATGTATTACTCATTGCTCATGATGAAATTCTCGAAGGCGTAACGCAGCATAAAATTGATAAAGAAACGCCTATTGTACTCTACTGTAAAAGCGGTGGTCGAGCAGAGCGGGCACGAATGGAGTTAGAAAATGCCGGCTACATTAAGGTTTTTAATGCAGGTGGTTATGAAGCGATGCTGCGAGAAAAGCCTCAGCCTAAGACTCCCTAGTCTGGTGCACTTCCATTAAAGAATTTAGAATACGGAATGGGATTACCATTGATTCGTCGCCAACTATTTAATTGGCCGACATGACTGATGGCATCACCAAGCGGCCCATTAAATAAAAGCCAGAATTTCTCATGCTCATCAATGGTTTCTGGATCACGTTCTCTTAATTGATTGCTCAGCGTTTGCAGTGCTGCAAGCGTTGCCTGCCGACGTTCGGTTTCATTTCCGCCACTAGGAATATCTACCGGACAGCACAGCATTTTGCTAATCATTATAACTAATTGTTCAATGTGTCGGCATAATTCTGCTATGCTCATACTGTCATCACTCGGTCGTGACTGGTAATCATTTTCATGGAGACCTTCGCTTCCCCAGTAATAACGATAAGCAAAACCATCGATGCAACGTGCCATAATAGTAGCTGCAGTGCATGTTTCAGGTTGTTCCGGCATAGTGCGATAGATGTCAATATTCATAAACCAGACAATGCGAGCTCACGAATCGTTTTCAATCCTAATGGTCGCGTTATTTGGACATTATAAACGCCGGGGCTGTAAAATGCACCAGCCAAGCGCGCATCACTAAATGCACTGTCTACGCCTTGGAGTAATGTGTCGTCAAGATAATCAAAATAAAAACGGCTGAGTAACCAAGGCTGATGCCAAATGCGAAAGCAACGTTGAGCAGCACCTCGTTTGGTGAATGCGGTGTATCGTTCACTTGCAAAATAACTTAGTTCATCATCTGCTTGATGCCATGATTCCTGGCAAGAACCGCGATAGTCCAAGGCGCCATACTCAGTAGCTACACGCGCACTGGCAGCATGAAGATCAATGTGATTAAGCGTTACGTTGCCGAGGGCATACGGTAAACCAAAACTGTGTGGACCAAGTTTTTGTGCGATTGCATTAGGTATCCACTCTTTGAGGAAGAAAATGCCAGGCTCGTTCTCGACTTTCACATAGGTACGCAAATTGCAGAAATTATGTGATGCAATTGGCTTAAGTAAAAAGCTTAAATCATGATTGTTTTTAAAATGTAAGTGTTCTTGGCGAAATAAAACAAAAGACAAAATGGCATCACCATTGAGTGTGTCGAGTGGATAGGGGATGTGTTTTTGTAATAATTCTGCATTGATATAATAATGAATGAACACAGCACGTAACCAATGTGCTTCAAATAGCGCCTGTCCAGGGCTTGCTTGTAGTCTTTTATAGGCTCGCTGGTCTTCGTTTAACATGATGAGTTCCTTTGGATTTGTAGAAGGTGTTACAAATCAGAACTCGGTCGGCTGCACTGTTGTTGCGTAGAACGAATAGAGCAGTGACGATTTACTGCAATCCAATGGTACAGCTTGTCTCCAAGTTTTTTAAAGATTGGAATTTGGAGCATTTTCCAGGCTAATGAATTGGTGTTGCCGTTAGCAATAATATAGCTGACTGCGTCATATCCGTGATAGATGTGTCGATGGCTGCAGACATGCATTTGTTGTAGCGCTGTTTCTTGATCTAAGTGCAGGAGACGTTCGCAGATTTCTTCATGCTGTATGGGGCTGAAGAGCCAGCCATGATGACGCAGGTAGATATCCCCTAAACGCATGCCAATAAGGCAGATAGAACAATTGTGATCATACAGAATGATGCCTCTTCTTTTAATGGTCATTGATGGCTCCTACGTTCATTTCTGTACTAACAGAAATATAAGAAATAGGGCTTGGCCTGCAAGGATTATTTGATGAATGAGAACCATATATAGACTGTGCGAAGGAGTTACCTATGCGTTCAGTGAAGTCGGTTATTCTAAGTATTTTAGTATTTTTATGCGGGCAGCTCTTTGCAGTAGAAGACATAGTTAAGGAGCCATCAGAAAACGCCGGTAAAATTGGAACTTATCAAGGAAAGACCGAATTTCCTGGTAACAATTATTACGTTTATGCACCTACAACTTACAATGATAAAAACCCGGCAGGACTACACATCTATTTTCATGGTCAAAATGGTCAGGGCGGTGCCAAGCACTTTGGACATTGGAAACAAAATTTCGGTGAGCGCTTTAATTTGATTTGCATTAACATGCAATATATGGATGGCGACAATGCTAAAGATACGGCAACCAAGGTATTGGCAGCGCGTCATGCTGTCGCTCAGGTCATGGCGGATTATAAAATTTTAGTTGGTAAGGGTGTGATTTGTTGTTTCTCAGGTGGAGGTCTTCCTAGTGGACTTTATTATTTAGAAAGTTCAGCAAAGCGTGGGCCTCAATGGCCATATAGTCATATGGCGCTTTATGGTTCTAATTCACGCATGGGCATTCAGCAGGTAACCCCAATGTCTTGGTCTATTTCTGTTGGTGAAAACGAGTGGAGCCTTGCTGCGCTTGGAAAAACGCAAAGTGCACGATTTGCTGATGTGATTACTCAGGTCGATAAACATCCCGATGTCTTTTTTAATATCATTAAAGGTGGTAAGCATACGATACATAAGGCTGCAGTCGCAAAGAGCGCAGAGATTTTTCGTCGCCAGGACATAGCGACTTCTCCGGTCCTTTATGCGGGTGATTATCAAGAGAAAGAGCTGAAGAAAATTGTATTTGCTACGAATAAATTGGCATTCGGTCCAGCTGTGAAAGAATTGGCAAAGCTTAGGAAAAAGAAAAAAGTAGATCAGGCAGTTTTAGATAAAGCAGACATTATCGAACAAAAGATCAAGGATCGAGTTAAGGCAATGACAGACTTGGTAGATGAGCTCAATGGTAAGGACTATGCGTTGTGTTATTTCTACGGATCGCTAATAGCACGGTATATCAAGGGCTATGACAAAGAATTGGAGAAGAGCTTTAAAACGATGATGAAGGAATTGGACAGAAAGAAGTTAGAGGCATCAATGAGGGGACAGGCGTATATCAAGAATAGCTTCCGTAAGATGTTAATTAGTGATGGCAGGCCGAATCTGGGCAATGATTATATTGGACCGCTTGAGCATTTTCTTGGGCAATTAGGTGAAACAGATCAGATCGGCCAACAATGCAAAGAATTTTTACAATACAAAGATTAATGATTGTTTCTGCAATAGTTTTAGCTTTATTATTGTTTATGTACATTTTGTCGGCGATGTCTCGGCAGCGTAAACCAATTCACATGGTTCGCGTGCTGCCTGAATATTCTGAGGATGTCCCTATGGTACATAGTAGATCACCTAATTTAACTGACTATATCGCGCCAATGGATTATTACGAAAAGGACACGGTTAAACAGCTGTGTATTGATAATTTACAGTGGGAATTATCGAGAGAGACAGATCAATTACTGCATTTTGAAGTATACAGTAACATGTGGCGATTTGTTGACGATGTGCACCTTGAGTTTGACCCATTGTCTAAACAGATTTATTTATCAAGTCGATCACGCATAGGGAAAGTTGATTTCGGAGCAAATCGCAAACGACTCGAGCAATTACGAGCTGTATTACAACAATATGCGACGCCAATTACTAGAGAAGATAATTAGCTGTATTATAAAGGCTGCCAAGTAGCATTATGAATAATAATGAGATAAGCAGAATCCGCTTATTGAAGCCACGTACACCAAATGAAAATGCAAGAATCGAAGAGAGGCTCGTGCATATGGTAATCCATATGTAGTGACCGTGGCCACAGCATCCGAGAATGGCATCTGCTACCGCAAGTGATCCAGCCAATAGTATAAATAATAATGCCCAAATGCGGAAAGAGCCGACACGATCGTCTTCTATGTCTTGGCTTTTGAGAATGTTTTCTATTTCATCGCGTGTTTCGCTAACCGCACCAGATGGTAATGCGGGGCGGGAACTTAGTAAGCGTGCGAGTGAGTAGCTCAATACCATGCGATCATTTACTGCCCATAAACTTGCCTGTAATAAGGCGGATAAATTACGACGACGTAATTTGAGGTAGGCGACAATGGCTGTGGGTATCATTATTAGAATAACCAAAATCCCCAATCCGAGAACTATTTTAAGTGGTTGAATTTCAGATAATTGCTTAGTGATAAAGGCGATTGATGAGCCAAGGGCTGCAAACGCAACGCTACCACCCATAAGCGCACCGCCTATATTAGTTTGCGGCGCAGCTTGAGCAGGGGCTTTGGGGGCCTGTGCTTTATCGGTAACCACTGAATCAACTTGTTGTTCAAATTTTTTGTCTACTGAAGATGACCATTCTTCAATTTTATTAGAGAAAAATTTGGTTATGCGAGAGAATGGCTGGACCACAGCTTCTTTGATTGATACAGGATTGTCTAGCAAATGAACGATTTTAGCCTCGAGACGGCGCCCTTTGATGTCGTGGAAAATACCGCGTCGACCTTTAAATAAACCGCTTCGTGTTCCAGCAGTAATAGGTACAGCGACTTCGAATTTCCGTGGTGGTTGGTCGCCAGTAACTTCAATGTAGCAAATACACATGCCGGATTCTTTAGCCAAGGCGATATGTTCTTTGCGATTATCAACACTGACAGCCAAATGGTATTCACGACCAGCAATAAGCAGCGTGCCTTGTTCGAACATTGCACGCTTCGTGTGGTCGAAGAGGTGCGGTAGGCTGACAAAATTGTTGGTAAACGGTAATAGCCAGCGTTTACATAAAATAAGTCGTTCTAAATCATCGATATGACTTATATCTTCAGCTAATGCTGCGTCTTCATCACATTGTTGTTCAAGTCGAGCAACAGCCTCATCATTAAGACCTTTGAGTTTTTCTTCGCCCAATTGAAATGCGCTATTTTCAGAGCAAGACTGCTCCCATTTAAGGTAGGCATCTACTTGTATAAGAACGGCGGCCCATTCTTGTGAAGTAATGGATGTGCTGCCATTAAAGCAAATATCTTTGATCGACAGTAGGAGTGAGCCACTGTGAGTTTGGCGGATTTGATCCCAATGTAAGGTGCCAGTAGGATCGCTGATAAGTTGCGTTGCCATCGCTTGATCGATGGCAGAGCGGTCACGTGCATTACTGATTTGATTTTGATGCTGGATAAACTGCTGTGCTAGTTCGGGATTAACCTGTCGGAGGTGTGAAAGCTCAAACCAATCATCAATTTCTTGTCGCAATGTCTGGACCGCTTTTACAACACTTGCTGTTTGATCCTGCCAAAATTGTTGTGAGCGACCTTGTTCATAGAGTGCGATCGCTTTATCGCGTAGATCTTTAAATTGTGCGAGTAATTCCTTGTTTAATCCTTCGTTGCCATTGCGTTCAGCTACGAGCGTAACACAGGAGCTGATTGCCGTGGCTGTGTCTTTGTCAATTTGCTCGTCCAAACAATTAACGGTGATAACACCGTCGCCGTTCGCGCCGGCATCTTTAAGGATGGCGTCGCGTTTACGAATTTGATCTAAGGTAATTTCTTGTTTTTCTTCGATGCCAAGATTGCTTAATATGGTAGGGATAGCCTTTTTAAGATCTTCGGCTTTATCTGTTAATTCTGTAATGCTGAGTGTGCATTGGTCAGAGTCAAAATTACTTGATGCATTAAGCCTATCGAGGCACCAAGCGATATTGCTTTTGAGCTCGCTAGTGCCGATGCGACCATCTTTGTCATCGTCGATAAGTTCGAGGAAGCGTTCGTCGCAGTTAAGGCCTTTGACCGGGCAGCTCAGGATGGCCCAATGAGCCTCCGGCAATAATGCTATGCAGCGCAAGTCATCAACGCTATCGATGCGCAGTTGACTGCTTCCGCCAAAGCGCTTCATAATCATACGACGATCAGGCATGGAGCTTAGGATAGGTGGTCTAGGAGGAGTGCAATCACTGAGGAACTAGACTTACAGCATATTTTCACTTGAACGGCTAGTGATATAAGCAAGCATTTTTGCGAATGACGCTACCTATTGAGAAACAATTTGATTTTCGCGCGACTGTTACGGCCAACGTAATTATTCAAGTAGTGTTAATATATCTTTTCTGCTTCCAATTTAAATCTGATATGCTGCAGTGGGTGGCATTGCTTGCCGTCGCACTCTACTGGATACTCGTTGCCTTAGCGTATCCACGACGTGAGCAATTGAGCCTAGCCGAACGCGTTGCGCTGCGACTAGGGCTCGGTGCTTCATTACCACTGGCTGCGTTAATTTTATATGTGATTAAACAGTTTATGCAGTAACAGTGTCTTGATTGTAGGCTTCCATACCTTCGCAAGAGCAAATTAAATTTCGATCACCATAGGCATTATTAATGCGACCGACTGGTGACCAGAATTTACGTTCACGAAGCCACGCAACAGGATAAGCTGCCTCATTGCGTGAGTAAGCATGAGACCAATTGTCATCACAAAGGCTGGCTGCTGTATGCGGTGCATGTTTTAATGGATTATCTTCAGCATCAGATTTACCATCGATAATCGCCTGAATTTCAGCGTGAATAGCTATCATGGCATCGCAGAAACGATCTAACTCGGCTTTAGATTCACTTTCGGTTGGCTCAACCATCAAGGTACCTGGAACTGGAAAGCTCATAGTTGGAGAGTGAAAACCGTAATCGATCAAGCGTTTAGCTACATCTTCTATTTCAACACCAGCTGATTTTTTGTAAGGACGCAAATCGATAATGCATTCGTGTGCAACCATTCCTTTGCTGCCTTTGTAGAGCACATTGAAATAGGGGTCTAATTTTTGGGCAATATAATTCGCATTTAAAATGGCTACTTCAGTAGATTTACGCAATCCTGCGTCGCCAAGTAGTGCAATATAAGCCCAAGATATAGATAAAATACCTGCACTGCCCCACGGTGCCGCAGCAACAGCACCGATATTTTGTTCGTTACCAATATTCACTACGGCATGTCGCGGGAGGAACGGTGCAAGGTGTCGTGCGACGCCAATTGGTCCGATGCCAGGTCCACCGCCGCCATGAGGAATAGCAAACGTTTTATGTAAATTTAAATGGCAAACATCTGCTCCGATACCGCCAGGACTACACACACCAACTTGGGCATTCATGTTGGCACCATCCATGTAAACCTGACCACCGTTGTCATGAATAATTTGGCAAATTTCTTTGATGCTTTCTTCAAACACACCATGCGTCGATGGGTAGGTAACCATGAATGCGGCAAGGCTGTCTTTATTGGCTTCAGCTTTTTCTTTGAGATCAGCGACATCAATGTTGCCGCCGTCGTCGCATTTAACCGCGATGACTTTCATGCCAGCCATAACCGCACTTGCAGGATTGGTGCCATGTGCAGAAGTTGGAATTAAGCAAATATTGCGATCGGCTTCGCCGCGACTGGTGTGGTATTTTTGTATGGCTAATAACCCCGCGTATTCACCTTGAGATCCGGCGTTGGGTTGTAGTGAAACGGCATCAAAGCCAGTAATATCACTGAGCCACTGTTCAAGTTGTTGGAATAATATTTGATAACCTTGCGTTTGATTGAGTGGAGCAAATGGATGCATGTTGGCGAATGATGGCCACGAGACAGCTTCCATTTCAGCTGCAGCATTCAATTTCATGGTACAACTGCCAAGAGGTATCATTGAATTAGCTAAGCTAATATCTAAGCGTTCGAGATGACGGATATAGCGCATCATTTCAGTTTCGCTGTGGTATTTATTGAATATCGGATGCAGTAGGTAGCCGTCGGTGCGTTGAAATTCTTGTGGAATACTGCTTTCAATATCAGTAAACAATTCTTCACTGGTAAAATCTGGCTTTTGGTCGTTATTAAATACACAGAATAACTCATCGATGTCAGCTGCGCTTGTTGTTTCATCTAAGCTAATGCTAATGGTTTGTGAATCGATCATGCGTAAATTAATTTCATGACGTTCAGCGTGTAGAATAATTTCAGCAGCGGGGTGCTTGACCAAATCTACGCGAACGATGTCAAAATAATGTTTTGGTCCCGTGTTGAATCCAAGTCGGCGTAGACCTTCTGATAGAACACAAGCTAACGTGTGGATACGTTGTGCTATATTGCGCAAACCTTCGGGGCCATGGTAAACAGCGTACATCGATGCGATGTTGGCGAGTAGTGCTTGAGCAGTGCAGATATTACTCGTGGCTTTTTCACGACGAATATGTTGTTCACGTGTTTGTAGGGCTAAGCGTAGTGCTGGATTGCCATGGCTGTCTTGCGAAACGCCAACGATGCGTCCGGGTATTAATCGTTTGTAGGCATCTTTGCATGCGAGGAAGGCAGCGTGAGGACCACCATACATCATCGGCACACCAAAGCGCTGGGTATTGCCAACAACAATATCGGCATCGAATTCAGAAGGTGGTTTGAGTAGGCATAAACTTAAAAGATCAGTGACCATGATCGCTAGTGCGCCGGCTTCATGGCAGTTTTTAATAAATTCTGAATAATCGTGAACAGCGCCATCAGTCGCTGGGTATTGTAATACAGCTGCGAAAATATGGGAACCCATGGTGAAATTGCGGTGGTTACCAATAACAACTTCAAGTCCCAGTGGTTGGCAACGTGTGCGTATAACATCAATAGTTTGTGGGTGGCAATCGTGTTCAATGAAAACAGTATTACGATCTTCTTTGGCTTTGCTGGCACCGAGGGCCATGGTTACCGCTTCTGCAGCTGCGGTTGCTTCATCTAATAATGAAGCATTGGCAATATCCATGCCAGTTAAATCACAAACCATGGTTTGGAAATTTAAAAGACCCTCTAAACGACCCTGAGCAATTTCCGCTTGGTACGGTGTGTATTGCGTATACCAACCGGGATTTTCAAGAAGGTTTCGACGAATCACAGGAGGAGTAATACAATTGTGATAACCCATGCCAATGTAAGAGCGAAAAACTTTATTATTATCGCCGATACCACGCAATTGATTTAAGGCATCTTGTTCGTTGAGCGGTGCAGGAATTTCAAGTGCACGATCTTCGCGAATACTTTGTGGGACGGTTGCGTCCAGTAATTCATCCATCGATTTACAATTAATAAATGACAACATTTCATTTTGTTGATCGATATTAGGACCGATGTGGCGATTAACGAATTGGTCTGGGTGTTGAAGATCTCTGCTCAGTGGTTCTACCATGTGGCACCTCGGGATGCGTTAGAAGTATTGCGCATCCCCTGTGCTGGTGCCTGAGAGCGTGACTCCGTCGGCGCCCGCTTCTGCGGGTCTCTCCAGGGGTCCGTCCGATAGTGGTTCTTTGGCCTGAGAGCGTGACTCCTTCGGCACCCAGATCCTGATCAATGATCAGATAGGGCTTCTCCCATTATCATCATCCGGTAGGGGCAGATTGCCGACTAATTGAGTTTTGTGAAGTGATAGTTTTTGCGCAAATTGAAAAAGGGCACGTCGTTGACGTACCCTTTAGCAAGTTAAGTGAAGTTGAGTATCACTCTTCTTTTTTAGCAGCGTCTTTCTTGGCACAGCATTCTTTTTTAGCGGCGGCATCCTTCTTGGTGCAGCATTCTTTCTTTGCCGCGTCTTTCTTGCAGCATTCTTTTTTCTTAGCGCAGCACTCTTTTTTGGTGCCATCCGCGCACTTTTTACCGTCTTTGGTGCATTCTTTTTTAGCGCTATCGGTGCACGTTTTGCCATCCTTAGTGCATTCTTTCTTAGCACCGTCGGCCTCAGCGGCAAAAATGGTGCTACTGAGTCCAAAGTTAAGGCATAAGGCTAGTAGGGGTAAGAGAAGATATTTCATGTTGGTCCTTCCTAGAAATGGGGAGGTATATTTGGCACAGCCTGTGTTAGGCTGCCGAGTTGGGTCTAGGTGCTTGATGAGTAACACCTTATAGCGCTAATACGTATGAAGTTTGATGGTGTTGGCAAGATTGTTTGGCGCTAGGCTGATATAGGCTGCCCCCGGACTGGAGGGCGCATGGTTCAAGACTTGGTAGATTTGGTTGAAGTAAGACAGGGTGCCGAATCAAGCTTTGAGTTCAGTAATGGCAATACCTTACCGCTAATTGGTGCCCCGTTTGCCATGTGTAATTGGTCTTTGCAAACCGCCGGTGGCCCTTGGTTTTATCATCCACAGCACCGACGTTTACAAGGCATTCGTGCAACACGACAACCGAGTCCATGGATACGTGATTATGGCCACTTTAGCTTTCTTCCGCAGTTAGGCGAACGACACTTGAGCGCAGCCCGTCGTGCTTCAGCGTTTCGACCAGAAGACACGGCATTAGGACCGGATTATTTGAATGTAGATCTCATTCGTGATGCGTGCCGAATCGAGTTAACTGCAACTGAACGTTGCAGCAAATCCATTGTGCGATTTTCCAGAGGTGGCAGTAAGCGTTTGATTATAGAGCCCGGCCTCGGTCAAAATGAGTTTTTCTATGATGAATCGCGCCGTGTATTTTCATGCAAGTCTTCGGCTAATAATGGCGGCGTTCCGGATAATTTTGCGACGTATATAGAGTTTCATATCAGTGATGCGATTAACCTTGAGAGCAGCAAAGCCTTTGATGTCCAGGGGGAAGTCATTGGTCCAGTCATTGGATCCTATAAAGATGCAGGTGTTGCATTAGAATTTCAAGGTGATCCAACTGAAGTGACAATTGATATTACCACGTCATTTATTTCTTTTGAGCAAGCAGGAAATAATTTAGCCAATGAAATTGGTGACCGTTCATTTGATGAAGTTCGTAATAGTACACGAAGCGATTGGGAACAATTGTTATCACGTGTCGCTATTGAGGGTGCGTCCGATGAACAACGTCGCACGTTTTATTCGGCTATGTACCGATGCTTTTTATTCCCAAGGCAAATTCATGAATTAAACAGCCAAGGCAAAAAGGTTCATTACAGTCCGTACGATGGGAAAGTTCATGGCGGTCCAATGTATACCGATAATGGATTTTGGGATACACACCGCACGGTGTATCCATTGTTCTCCATTTTAATTCCAAGTATATTAAAAGATATGCTTGAGGGGTGGATTAATGCGTATCGTGAAGGCGCTTGGTTTCCGAAATGGGCGAGTCCGGGTTATAAGGCTTGTATGATTGGTACGCATATAGATGCGGTCATGGCTGATGCCTATGTAAAGGGAATTGAATTTGATGTTGAAACGGCCTTTGCTGGTTTGTGTAAGCACGCCTATCAGGCGAGCGATGGATCTGGAAGGCATGGTCGCGAAGGCCTAGAAGATTACATGAAACTTGGTTGGGTTCCGCATGATCGTGTTCACGAGTCGGCATCACGAACCATGGATTTTGCTTATAATGATTGGTGTATTGCGCAAATTGCACAAGGTATAGGTGAAACTAAAAAAGCGCAGGATCTATTACAGCGATCTCATAATTACAAAAACACCTTTGATTCTGCTATTGGTTTTATGCGCGGTCGCAATGCCGATGGGTCGTGGCGTGATAATGGCTATAGCGATGATGGATTTAGTCCAATCGAATGGGGCGGACCGTTTGTCGAGGGCTCGGTGTGGCAATGCGGTTGGGCGGTATCTCACGATGTTGATGGTTTGATTGAATTAATGGGCGGTCGCGAGGCCTTTGTTGCTAAGCTCGATGAACAAATGGAAACGCCACCGAATTTTGAAGTCGGATATTATAAATCAGAAATTCACGAAATGTCAGAAATGGCAGCCGTTGATTTCGGTCAATACGCACAAAGCAATCAGCCAAGCCACCATATTTTATATTTATATGCATTAGCCGGTTGTCCTGAAAAAACTCAATACTGGGTGCGTAAAACTTGTGCTGAGTTATATGCGGCTACTGAAGACGGATTGCCAGGTGATGAGGACAATGGTGAGATGTCTGCTTGGTATGTATTTAGTTCAATGGGTTTTTACCCAGTTTGTCCAGGAAAGCCCGAGTATGTGCTGGGCTCACCTTTGTTTTCTAAAGTGAGCGTCACCTTGGAAAATGGAAATCAGCTTGTGATTGAAGCTGATAATCAGGCAGCAAATCATGTTCATGTGTCATGCTGGGAAATAAATGATCACGGGCATGGTGAAGCGGTTATCGAACATAACGTGCTGATGGATGGAGCACGTATTCGTGCGCAGATGAAGCTTTAGGCTAACTTCCAGCGTAAATCTTGGCCAGCAAAAAAGGGCACAATCGGAGTGCTATCAGCTAAGGTAACTTCTTCAGGAATAGTCCAAGATTCTTTTCGTAGAGTGATCGTGCCTTCGTTGCGCGCTAAGCCGTAAAAATCTGCACCATTTTCACTGGCAAATGCCTCTAATTTATCAAGGCAATTCAAGTCGTCAAAAACCTGAGCGTACAATTCAATGGCACTCCAGGCGCTGTAACAACCGGCACAGCCACAAGCTGCTTCTTTGCGGTGTCTAGCATGAGGTGCGGAGTCGGTGCCAAGGAAGAATTTAGTAGAACCTGAAGCCACGGCTTCGCGCAATGCTAGTTGGTGAATGTTTCGTTTTAAAATGGGTAGACAGAAATTATGTGGCTTAAGCGTGCCAGCTAAAAGATCGTTGCGATTTAATAACAAATGCTGCGGCGTGATGCTGGCTGCGATATTTTCAGGACCGCTACCTACAAATTCCGCGGCATCTTTAGTGGTGATATGTTCGAGGACAATTTTTAAATCAGGGAAGCTCTTGCAGATATCTCTTAGATAACGCTCAATGAATTCTTTTTCTCGATCAAAGACATCGACTTCATATTCAGTTACTTCACCATGAATAAGCAGGAGGATGCCAGCCTTACTCATCGCTTCAAATATAGGGTAGAGCGGTTCAAGTGAGCTAACGCCAGCGTCAGAATTCGTGGTGGCCCCAGCCGGATAAAGTTTAATTGCCCTGATTCCGGCGACTTTGGCAGCTTCAACATCGGCTACGCTGGTTTGCATGGTTAGGTACAGGGTCATTAAGGGATCAAAGTTTTGACCGGCTGGTACCGCGGCGAGAATGCGTTGCTTGTATGCTGTCGCTAAATCGGCTGTGGTAACTGGTGGAACAAGATTGGGCATCACCGTTGCACGTGCAAAGCAGCGTGCGGTAGCCGGTACTGTTTCAGGTAGCATCACATCATCACGAAGATGCACGTGAAGATCATCAGGTGTACGAATTGTTAATTCATCCATGCGCGGCCTAGACTAATGCCAAAGTTCGCAATGACTAGTCTGTGAATGCACCGAGTTAGGTGATGATAAAATTCTCATCATTACGGAATTTAGTAATGTTGAGAAACATACCTTGTCGATCATTGGTTTCTTTAACCCAGTCCAATAATTTTTGGCGATAGCGTTTAAGTATTTTTGGGTCTATTGATTCAATGATGTTGTTTTGTTCATGTGGATCACGTTCAAGATCATAGAATTCATCATGATCGACAGCATTAAAGATGTATTTAAAGCGCTTGTCGCGAATAAAGCGTTGTGGGTAGGGGATCTGATGCCCGAATCCTTCACCGATAATTTCTTTGCGAATGACGTGTTTGGTTTTGCCATTAATGTAGGGTATCAAAGAGTGACCATCGTAGGAGTCAGGTACTTTGGCACCAGCAAGTTCAACGAATGTAGGTGTTAAATCTAAGTTGCTGATAAAACTATTTACCACGGAGCCTGGTTTTTTAACTTGTGGCCCTGCTATAATAAGGGGAATGCGATAAACTTCATCGTAAACGTTAAGCCCTTTATCTTGGCTGCCGTGAGCACCGAGTGTGGTGCCATGATCTGAAGTAAAGATGATAGTCGTGTTTTCTGCAAGTCCGCTTTTCTCTAAATAATCGAGAACGCGACCAAGTTGTGCATCGATAAGTGAGACATAGCCATAATAAGCAGCGATAATGCGTTTTTGTGACCATTCATCTAGATTTTTACCACCCCACATGCGATGGCTAATTTCATGAATAGTTGCACGGTTATCACATATATTGCGGTTATTTTCTGAAAGCTTCATGTCTTTGGGATCATACATATATAAATATTCTGGTGGAATATTCACTGGTACGTGTGGACCCCAGAAATTTATCATGTGGAAAAACGGCTTGTCAGATTTTTTATATTTCTTGAGATAATTAATGGCATCGTCACAAAGGTAGCCGGGAATGCTGTATTCGGGTTTTACGCGGTGTTCGGAAAAAAATCCGACACCAGCAGTACCTTTGCCAGCGCCTTTGCTTGGCTTGCCAGCACTGTAAACGCCGCCGCCTTTTGCTTCTTTGGTTTCGAATCCTTTATAGCCATGCTTTTTAAGGTAGGAGAGGTAGTGCTTTGAATTGGCTGGGTAACCATAACCGTCGAAGTGTTTGCCTTCTATGCCGTAATGTTTGCTAGTACCAGTTTTGCCGTGGTAGGGACCAATGTGCCACTTTCCTGAGTTACTGACTTTGTAGCCCTTTTTATTAAGCACATCGGCAAAGGTGGTGACTGGTACATCGTATTCGCAAAGGCGATGGCCAAAGGAAGCGCGCATTTCTGGGTTACAGACCATACCAGATCGATGTGGCCACATGCCCGATAAAACAGCTCCGCGACTTGGGGTGCAAACCGCTGTACAACAAAATGCATGATCAAATAAGATACCGCTTTTTGCGAGTTTATCTAAATTGGGTGTTTTAACGCGATTGTTTCCTGCAATGCCTAATATATCTGGTCGGTGTTGATCGGTTTGAATGTAAAGAATGTTAGTTTTGGCCATAATGTGTCCTGAGTATCTATCATGACAAAAATTTCTTCATTTCCAGCTTAACTAGTAAGTCACATTTGACTCTTTTTAGTGAGATTGCTGTTTAAGCCAATTTCGGGGGCTAACACCCATAACTTCGCGAAACTGCCTGCTGAAAAAGTAAACGTTATTAAAACCAAACTGATCGGCTATTTCACTGATGTTATTAGTGCCACTTAATAAATGGTCCGCAGCTTCTCGAATACGGATAGTTTTAATCCAAGTTTGTGGGGAAACACCAAATGTCTTTTTAAATTGCCTAGCAAAGTAATCGGGATTGAGATTGACATGATTGGCTATTTCTGCGATGAGAATGCGTTGGTGAATATGTGACTGAATGTATTCAATGCATTGCTTTTTGATATTTGTACTGAGACCACCGGAAACTTGCTGTTCATCTTGAGTATCATCACGCGGTAAAAATGTATGACCAAGGACGTGACCGATGATGGCACGTGCGCGCAGGTGTTCGTGCGCTTCATCTACTCGATTGCCAGGAAGCAAATCGTTGAGTAGTAACTCACGAGGTTTAACGCCGCCAATGGCAACGTCTTCTTTAAGGCGACATGGGTCTTTCTCATCTAAATGAAAACGACAGACGCTGATATTTATTTTTCCATCTTGAGGGATGCCTTTAATTTGAAATTTAACAAAAGGCTGAATCCATAATAATTCGCCAACCTCGACACGTTGATATTCGC